>NZ_VRVE01000009.1:0-100245 GCF_008040035.1 Methylobacterium sp. WL9 | reverse complement strand
TCACGTCGTGCAGGAGGTCGTGCCACCGCTTCACCGACGACGCGGCCGCCAGCGCCCGGGTCTTCCGCGTCTACAAGCCGACGCCGCCGCACACTCACGCCACCTGCGACGAGTATCTCTACTCGCTTTCCGGGGCGGCGCCCTCGATCTCGTCGGTCGCGGCGCGCAGCCGGTCGCGCCAGTCGTGCGCGGTACCGATGCCGTTATCCAGGAGCACCAGCAGCGGCGTGCGACCGGCGGCGGCGCCGATGCCGGCCGGGTTCCAGACCGGGCCGGACACAGCGAGGATCAGGCAGGCGGCGGCGAGGATGCGCAGCAGCAGCAGCCAGGGCGGCGTGCGGGCCGGCGTCTCGCGCTTCGGCATCAGGTCGGCGACGAGGGCGAGCGGCGGGAATTCGATGCGGCGCGCCCGCGGCGGCGTCACCCGCAGCAGGAACCACAGGGCCGGCAGCGCGGCGAGGGCTGCCAGCGCGAGGGGGGCGGCGAAGGTGAGGGGGACTCCGAACACGTGTCTCTCCTCAGCCGCTTCCGCGCGCGGCGGCGACGAGCGTGAGCAAGCGGAGCGCCGCCTCGCTCGCCGGGCGATCGGTGCGGTGGATCGTCAGCGTCCAGCCCTGGGCACGGGCGATCTCGGAGAGGCCGTCGCGGTGCTGCGCGATCCGCGCGCGATAGGCCTCGCCCCAAGCGCCGGCATCGCCGATGTCGAGCGTTACCCCGCCCTCGGGCTCGTGCAGCACGGTCTGGCCGGAGAAGGGGAAGGTCTCTTCGATCGGGTCGACGATGACGACGAGGTGGCCGTGCGTGCCGCGGGCCGAGATCGCTTGCACCGACTCGCGCACCCGGTCGAGCGGAGTCAGGAAGTCGCTGACGAGAATGGTCTCGTCGAAGCGGCCGGGCGTAGATGTCGGAGGTAGATCCTGCGTCAGGCCGGGCGTGTCGTGCGCCAGCGTCTGCGCCATGCTCTCGACGATGCCGCGCGACGACACCGGACGGGTCAAGCCGAGCAGCCCGACGCGCTCGCCGCCTTCCACGAAGGTGTCGGCCAGCGCCAACCCGAGCACCAGCGCGCGCTCAACCTTCGGCGCCAGGGCGAGATCGGACGCAAAACCCATGGAAGCGGAGCGGTCGATCCAGAACCAGATGGTGTGGGCGGCCTCCCACTCGCGCTCGCGGACGTAGAGCCGGTCGTCATGGGCCGAGCGGCGCCAGTCGATGCGCGCCGCCGCCTCGCCGCTCACGAAAGGCCGGAACTGCCAGAAGGTCTCGCCCGGTCCCGCCCGACGTCGGCCGTGCAGGCCATGGGCCAACATGCTCGACACGCGCCGCGCCTCCAGGATCAGCCGCGGCATCCGGCTCGCGAGCGAGAGCGCACTCTCGGTCTCGCCGCGGCCGGGCGCCCTTCGGTCGGCCGCGATGAGCCGGGTGGTGGCCATCGGTGTCAGAGCTTCCCGGCGAGCTGGGCGATCAGACCCGGAATGGTCTCGCCGTCGGCACGCGCCGCGAAGTTCAGGGCCATGCGGTGCTTCAGCACCGGCTCGGCGAGCGCCTTGACGTCGGCGACGGAGGGGGCGACGCGACCCTCGATCAGGGCGCGGGCGCGCACCGCGAGCGTCAGCGCCTGGCTGGCGCGGGGGCCGGGCCCCCAGAGCAGCTTCTTGCCGATTGCGGCGTCGCCGCCCTCGGGACGGGCCGAGCGGACCAGATCGAGGATCGCGTCGACCACCGCCTCGCCCACCGGCAGGCGGCGCACGAGACGCTGGGCGGTCAGGAGTTCGTCGGTGGTCATCACCGCCTTGGCGTGCTGGTCCTCGACGCCGGTGGTCTCGATCAGGATGCGACGCTCGGCGGCGCGGTCGGGATAGCCGACGTCGATCTCCAGCAGGAACCGGTCGAGCTGCGCCTCGGGCAGAGGGTAGGTGCCTTCCTGCTCGATCGGGTTCTGGGTCGCGAGCACGTGGAAGGGCCGGGGCAGGTCGTGGCGCTCGCCGGCGACCGAGACGTGATGCTCCTGCATCGCCTGCAGCAGGGCCGACTGCGTGCGGGGCGACGCCCGGTTGATCTCGTCGGCCATCAGAAGCTGGGTGAAGACCGGTCCCTTCACGAAGCGGAAGGAGCGGCGACGTTCGGCATCCTCGTCCAAGATCTCGGTGCCGAGGATGTCGGATGGCATCAGGTCGGGCGTGAACTGCACGCGCCGCGCATCGAGCCCGAGCACGGTGCCGAGCGTCTCGACGAGTTTGGTCTTGGCAAGCCCTGGCAGGCCGACCAGCAGGCCGTGGCCGCCGGCCAGGATGGTGACGAGGGCGAGGTCGACGACCTTTTCCTGGCCGAAGATGACGGAGTGGATCGACTCGCGCGCCCGGCCCACCGCGGCGAGGCAGGATTCCGCCGTCGCGACGATACCGTCGTCGAGGCTCGTCGCTGCCGGATTGGCGCCCTGTGCCATCGAGGGGGATGCTCCGAATGAGGATGGACCGCGTCGTCGGTCAGCGTGGCCATGAACGCCAGAGTCTGCCGCCGAACACGGGGCGAACGCAAGCACCGCGGTTTTGCCCCCGCCGACGGACGCTATATGGGCGGAAACGGGCTTACGGCAGCATGACCGCGACATTACGCGGAAGCCGGCCCGACGTTTCGCCGCAAGGGAGCAGGACAGGATGGCCGAGGAACGGAACGATACGGCGTTTCCGCAGGGCTGGACGCCTTTCGAGGATCCCGGGTTCATCGCGCTGACCGGCCCGGTCTACCACCGCGACGGTCGCAAGGCCTTCGCCTTCCAGGCCGAGCCGAAGCACGGCAACCTCGTCGGCATCGTGCATGGCGGCATGCTGGTGACCTTCGCCGACCGTGCGCTCAGCATCGTCGCCATGGAGGCCATGGACGGCGCCGGCTGCGTCACCATCGAGATGAACACCCAGTTCGTCGGCGCCGCCAAGATCGGCGACGTGGTCGAGACGGTGCCGGAGGTCGTCCGGAAAACCTCCTCGCTGGTCTTCGTGCGCGCGATCCTGACCTGCGAGGGCCGGCCACTGGCGTCGATCTCCGGGATCTGGAAGGTGTTGAAGGAGCGATCCTGAGATTTGCCGGGCCTCGAAGCGTGGCCATCGCGAGGGAATGACCGTCTTGACGTTCGTCCTGATCATCCACGACGTCGCCGACTACGATGCCTGGAAAACAGTGTTCGACGAGGCGGCGGCGCTGCGCAGGGATGCCGGCGAAATCTCCTATCGCGTGCTCAGCGACGACACGGATCCGAACAGGGTGGTGCACTTCTCCCGGTGGCGGTCGCTGGCCGAAGCGCGGGCGTTCTTCTCGTTCGAACGACTGGTTGAAATCCGCGAGCGTGCCGGAGTCGCGTCGCCCGACTTTCTCTATCTCAACCAACGCGCGAGTGGCGTCCTGGGCTAGAGCCGTACCCGATCCGATTGCATCGGCTCTTCGCCTCTAAGCCTTTGTTTTCGAGAAGCTTTCTTGCGAAAAACCGGCATCCGCCCGGTTGGAAAGCGCACTCATTTCAGTCGTCGGTTGGCAGTGGAGCGCGCTGGGACGAGACGGGGTTAGGACCATCCCCAGGCACCAGTTTTCGAACGCCGCGGCGGCGTTTGCCGGCATTCCGACGACCCGGCAAGGTATAGAAACATTGTTCGCGCCTAAGGAATCGTCACCGCGATTCAGATGTTCTTTAAGTTCCCTTGGTATCGGCTGCAGATCGAGCGGTTCCCGGAATCGAGCTCTTGAGCCTTCTCAGACACGTCGCAGCCATCGAGGCGGAAGACCGGGCGCTGGCGACCGACGTCAAACGTGCGCTCGTCGATGGTCTCTACACGCCGTTCAAATCCCTCGTCGTCGGCGCGGTCTCCGGTGCAATCATTGCGGGTGCGGCGGCGTTCCGGTCGGGCGATCCGAGTTTCGCCTGCGTCGCAGCCGCCATCGTGATCGTCGGCGCGAGCCGCATCGCCATCGCCCGCATCTACATCCGGAGTCGTCCCGAAGTTTCGCTGACCTACAAGACCTGGGAGCTTTTCTACGCCGTCGGCGGCTTCGCGTTCGCGGCGCTGCTGGGTCTGTGCGCCTTCCTCGCGATCACGCGCTCAAACGATGTTGCGCTTCAGGTGATCACGGCGAGCACCGCGATCGGCTACGGTGCCGGCATCTCCGGCCGCAACGCCGGCCGTCCCTTCCTCGCCATCGGCCAGTTGCTGCTGTCCTCGCTGCCGCTCAGCCTGGGGATGTTTCTGGTGGGCGGCGGCTCGCATATGGCCCTGGGCGTCGTCATCATCCTGTTTGCCTACGGGATGATCGACATCACGCTCAGCATCCGCGAAACCGTGGTCACGGCCCTGGTGACGACCCGCGAGAAGGCGGCGCTAGCCGAAAGCTTCAAGGCGCAGGCCGATCTCTTCGACATCGCCCTGAACAACATGTCCCACGGCCTGTGCATGTTCGACACCCGCGGCCGGTTGAAGGTCTGGAACCGGCGCTTTCTCGAGATCTCCGGTCTCGACCCGGCCCGGGTGGTCGTCGGCGCCTCGGCGCGCGCGCTGTTCGGGGAGAGCTTGGCCGAGATCGAGATGGCCAATGGGCCGCGCCGCACGAATCTCGGCGCCTTCGAGCAGGCGAACGCCGCCCTGGCCGATGGCTCGCTTGTCGTCAAACTTCCCGGAGACCGCTTCATCTCGCTCGTGCAGCGCCGCACGGCGGAGGCCGAGGCCGTGGTGATCTATGAGGACATCACCGAGCGGAAGCGGGACGAGGCCCGCATCAACCAGATGGCGCGCTACGACGAGCTCACCGGCCTGTATAACCGCAGCAGCTTCCGCCAGCAGATCGACGAGTCGCTCGGCGTCGCCCGCCGCCATTCGGGCCATTTCGCCATCCACCTGCTCGACCTCGACCGTTTCAAGGCGATCAACGACACCAAGGGCCATCCGGCCGGCGACCGCCTCCTGCAATTGGTGGCCGACCGTCTTCGCACCGTCGTCCACGGCGCCAACAGCGCTTCGCGCATCGGCGGCGACGAGTTCGTCATCATCCAGAACGGGCTCGGCAGCCTCGACGAGGCCGGCGTGCTCGCCCACGGCATCGTCCGTCTCCTGGAGGAGCCTTTCGAGATCGACGGCTCGCCGGTTCGGATCGGGGCCTCCGTCGGAACCGCGCTCGCGCCCATTCATGCCGATGACGGGGACCGGTTGCTGAAATGCGCGGACATCGCGCTCTATGCCGCCAAGGCCGACGGCCGCAGCACCTACCGCATCTTCCAGCCGGAGATGGAGGCCGAGACCCAGGCGCGGCACGCGATCGAAGCCGACCTGCGCACCGCCCTGGCGAATGACGAATTCGAACTGCTCTACCAGCCGCTGATCGATCTCGGCACCGGCCGGGTGGCCCGGTGCGAAGCGCTGCTGCGCTGGAAACATCCGACCCGCGGCTATGTCTCCCCGCTCGACTTCATCCATGTCGCCGAAGAAACCGGCCTGATCCTGCCGATCGGCGACTGGGTCCTGAACGAAGCCTGCCGCGAGGCGCGCAACTGGCCGGACGAGGTCGGGGTCGCCGTCAATCTCTCGCCGGTGCAGTTCAACAATCCGTCGCTGTCGCTGCAGGTCGTCAGCGCCCTTCAGCGTTCGGGCCTGCCGGCGCAGCGCCTCGAGCTCGAGGTCACGGAAAGCGTGACCCTCGACGGCAACGAGCACACGCTCACCACCATCGACCAGCTCCAGTCGCTCGGCATCCATCTGTCGTTGGACGATTTCGGGACCGGCTATTCGTCGCTGAGCTACCTCAAGAAATTCCCGTTCGACACGCTCAAGATCGACCGTTCCTTCGTGAACGAACTGAGCGAGGCGGCGGACTCGGTCGCGATCGTCCGCGCCGTCGTCGGGATGGGCAAGAGCCTCGGCATGACCATCGTCGTCGAGGGTGTCGAGACCGAGGAGCAACTCGCGATCCTGAAGGCGGAAGGCTGCGACCTCGGCCAGGGCTACCTGTTCAGCCGCCCGATCTCGGCCGGCGCCATCCGCACCATCATCAGCGACGGCTCGGCCATGATCCGCAGCGCTGCGTGATCGGCCTCCGGGATCTCAGGCCGCCGCCGTCTGCACGCCGAGCCTGTCCTGTGCCGCGACGAGCCGTTCCATGATCTTCAGGTCCTGGTCGCGCAGCTTCAGCGCGGCGTCGGCCCAGATCGAGACGATCTTCTTCAGTTCCAGCAGCGAGATCCGATCGACCTCGCGGGCGGCCTGATAGATCGCGCGGTGGCCGTTGTGGCGGCGGCTGCTGCGGGCGATGTAGTCCTGGACCGCCGCCTCGCCCTTGCCGGGCTCCGCCAGCACATGGACGACGCCCATCGCGTGCATGTCCTCGGCGGTATAGGTCTTGCCGCTGAGGATGAGTTCCTGCGCCTTGTTCGAGCCGATGCGGCGGGCGAGGAAGCTGAATGCGCCCATGCCGGGAAACAGGCCGAACAGGATTTCGGGAAAGCCGAACTTGGCGCCCTTCTCGGCGACGACCACGTCGAACGAGAGCAGCGACTCGAACCCGCCGCCGAGCGCGTCGCCCTGCACCAGCCCGATCGTCACGATCGGCAGGCCGAGGGCGTTCATGTTGCGGTGGAGGATCTCGACGCAGGCGTTGCCGTAGCCGACGAGGGTCTCGCGATCACGCTGGCGGATCTTCTGGGCGAAGAGCCGGAGATCGCCCCCGAAGCTGAAGACGCCCTGATAGCGCGAGCCGAGGACGAGGTAGCGCAGGTTCGAATCCTCGCCGGAGAACTTCGCTTCGATCCCGTCCTGCCAGGACCGAAAGTCCGCGAGCATGTCGGGATTGTAGCTCGGGCGCCCGTCCGGCTTCATGTAGGTCCAGAGCGTTTCGCGGGCCTTGTCGTAGGTCACTTCGAGCTGGCGCAGCGCGAACAGCCGTTCTTCGGGCTTGACGGTTTCGACCCGTCCGGGACGGCTGCGATAGGCCTTGGTGCGGCCGATGCCCCAATCCGGATTGCTGAGCATTCCTCCGAAAGGCAGGTAACGTTTGGCCGGGCCTGGAGAATTGGCCATTGCTGCGCGATCCCGTTAACCGATGATGAACCCTAGCAAACCCAAGCCGGGATGACGATGAGGATCCGTTAGGCAATTGGTGTCGTCCCGCCTCAAAATGCGCCTCAGGTAGAGGGGATGGTAATCTTCTCAATCTCTTATATGGTTAAATCGCTGTTAACCGTCCGATCATGTAGAACCTCAGAATGCTTGTTTGTGCGGGCGGCAACTCTACGTGACGGGCGCGGATCCGAAGGCTGTCGCCGTTCCAAACGGCAGAGACGCAGCCGACGGGACAGTCGAACCCAGTCCGTGGTCGAAGGTTCTCCTCGGCGGCCGACGCAACAGGCGTCCGCCAAGCGCGTTGGATGTCCCGATGACGACAGACCCGACACGGCCCGAATTGCCGACTCCCACGACCGATTCCGCCCTCGGCCGCCTCGGCGCGGCACTGGGAGACCTGCCGACGCGCGGGCTGCCCCCGGTCGAACTCTGGCATCCCAAGCATTGCGGTACGATCGATATTCGAATTGCCGCCGACGGGACTTGGTTTCACGAAGGGGCGCCGATCCGCCGGCCGGCTTTGGTCAAACTGTTTTCCACGATCCTGAGACGGGAGCCCGACGGCTCGACCGTGCTCGTCACGCCGGCGGAGCGCATGACCATCAGGGTGGACGACGCCCCCTTCGTCGCCGTCGAGATGGCGGTGGACGGGGAGGGAGAGCTCCGGCGCATCGGATTCCGCACCAATGTCGACGATCTCGTCCCGCTCGACGACGACCATCCGATCCGCTTCGAGCAGGACGGCTCCGGTGGCTTCAAGCCCTACGTGAAGGTCCGCGGCGGCCTCTGGGCACTCCTGACACGGGCCTTGACCTACGATCTCGTCGACCTCGCCGAGGAGCGTGAAATCGACGGCCGGGACTGGCTCGGGCTGGCGGCCGGCGGCCGCTTCCACCCGATCGTGCGAACCGCCGACCTGAAGGTTGCCGGATGAGGCCTCCCGACGGTGTCCTGGCGTCCGGCCGCGGTCCCGCGATCTGGGCCGACGACCTCTCGGATTTCCTCCGCCGGGCGGAGCGCGGCCTCGTGCAGGAGCCGCCCGGCCCCGGCGACCCGACCTGCAACCCGCGCGGCGACCACGATCTCGATCCCGACGGTTTCGCGATCGCCCCGCTGCAGCCGCATCGGCCCGCGGCGGTGCTGGTGCCGATCCTGCCGGTACCCGGCGGCCTCGCGGTGGTGCTGACGCAGCGTGCCGCGCATCTGCGCGACCATTCTGGCCAGATCGCCTTTCCCGGCGGCAAGATGGATCCGGGTGATCCCTCGCCGGTGGCGACGGCCCTGCGCGAGGCCGAGGAGGAGATCGGGCTGTCGCCGGCAAAAGTACGCCCGCTGGGCTATCTCGACCCGTATCTCTCGGCCACCGGCTTCCTCGTCACGCCAGTGGTGGGGCTGGTGGAACCGAACCCGCATCTCAACATCAATCCGGATGAAGTGGCGGACGTGTTCGAGGTGCCCCTGGGCCACCTGATGGATCCGGGCCGCCACCTGATCAAGACGCGCAGCTGGCAGGGGCGCATGCGGATCTACTACGCCATCCCCTTCGGCGAGCGGTTGATCTGGGGGCTCACGGCCGGGATCGTGCATAATCTCTACGAGCGCCTGTTCCGGTAGGGCGCAGAGCCACGGTTTCGCGTAGACCGCCCGCATGCTCCGTTGGATTCTCGAGGAACTCGTCCTCTTCGCGCTGCCGTTTCTCGCCTTCGCCGGCGTTCTCGTCCTCTTGCGGCGAAATCCGCTGCAGGCCGAACACTGGGAGGCGCAATGGGTCCGTCTCGTCCTGGCGGGGATTTTCGTCGTCGTCGCCTCGTTGCTGATGACCGGCCTCACCGCCACCCGCCATCCCGACGGCTACGTGCCGCCGCACATGGAAAATGGGCGGCTCGTGCCGGGCGTGTTCCAATGACGGGGCTGGGCCGTGCGGCTGATGCCGTGGGGGCCGTCGGTCATCGGGGCGGCGCGGCTCGGCCATGCAGGCGGACGGCCGGTCGCTGGAGGGGGCGATGCCTGCGGTCGCCGGTATGATCCCCGTAGGCCTCGATGCGGAAGGTCTGGAGCGGCTGCTCGCCCGTCCAAGTGTCGCGGTATGCCTCGCGGCCCTTCGCGCCGAGGGGGAGGAGACGCGTCTCGTCGGCGGCTGCGTTCGTGATGCCCTGCTCGGTCAGGACGCCGCCGACATCGATCTCGCCACGACGCATCCGCCCGCGCGCACCATGGCGCTCGCCAGGGCTGCCGGGCTCAAGGCGGTTCCGACGGGCTTCGACCACGGCACCGTCACCCTCGTCGTCGACGGCACGCCCGTCGAGGTCACGACCTTGCGTCAGGACATCGAGACCGACGGCCGTCACGCAGTCGTCCGCTTCGGCCGCGATTTCCGCCGCGACGCCGACCGGCGGGATTTCACCATTAACGCCCTCTCGCTCGACGCGGACGGCGCGCTTCACGACCCCGCTGACGGTCTCGCCGACCTCGATGCGGGCCGCGTCCGCTTCATCGGCGATCCGGCAACGCGCATCCGCGAGGATTCCCTCCGCGCACTCCGATTCTTCCGCTTCCATGCCCGTTTCGGTCGCGGCGAGCCGGATCCGGCCGGCCTGCGCGCGGTCATCGCTGCCCGCGCCTCCCTCGATCGCCTCTCGCGGGAGCGGGTGAGGGCGGAAACCCTGAAGCTGCTGCTCGCGCCGCGGGCCGTGCCGGCCATCGCCGTGATGAGCGAGACCGGGCTTCTGGCCGGTCTGGTCGGTGGCGTGGGGGATCTCGGCCGGCTCGCCCGGGCCGCTACGGATGCAGGCGCGCCGGCTGCGGCACGGCTCGCGGCGCTCTGCGTCCAGACCGTCGAAGATGCGGAGCGCCTCCGCGACCGTCTACGCCTCTCGAAGGCCGAGTATGCCCATCTCGCGGACTACGCCGCCGCCGCGTCGGATCTCCGCAGCCGGAAGGACATCGAGAGCCGTGACGTTCGCGGGCTCGCGGCGGTCCATGGGCCGCTGATGGTGGCCGAGGTTCTGCGCGCCCTCGGCGGCGAGCCGCGCCCACGGGTCGAACCCGAGGCCCTGTCGATCCTGGCCGGCCTCGTGGCCTCCCGAAACCGGCCGGTCCTTCCCCTCGGCGGCGGAGACCTCGTCGCCCGTGGCCTCCGCCCCGGGCGCGCCGTCGGTCGCGGTCTCGCGGCGGCGCGGACGCTGTGGTTGTCCGAGGGCTGCCCGATGGACGACGCCGCGCGTGGGCGGCTCATCGCGTATGCTCTGGCCGAGGCGAATGAGCGTGCCGGGTAGGAGGAAATCCGGAGGCGCCGCGCCTCACGCAGCCGTCGTCGGCTCTCTCACGCCCGCCGCCAGTTCCCTGACCAGTGCGGTCACCGCTTCGACGCTCCCGGCGCTCGCCCGGTTCTCACCGTCGAGGCTCTTGGCAAGTGCCGCGACCAGGGCCGAGCCGACCACGACGCCGTCGGCGCCCTGCGCGATGGCGGCGGCGTCGGCCCGCGTCTTGACGCCGAAGCCGACGACGACCGGAAGTTCGGTATGGGAGCGGATGCGGCCGACAGCCTCGGCGACGCGGCTGAAATCCGGGGTGGCGGTGCCGGTGATGCCGGTGATCGAAACGTAGTAGACGAAGCCGGCGGTGTTCTTCAGCACGGCCGGCAGCCGGTGTTCGTCGGTGGTCGGAGTGGCCAGCCGGATAAAGGCGAGGCCTTTGGCCAAGGCCGGCAGGCACAATTCCTCGTCTTCCTCCGGTGGCAGGTCGACGACGATGAGTCCGTCGATTCCGGCAGCGAGCGCATCGTCGAGGAAGCGCGAGACGCCGTAGACGTAGATCGGGTTGTAGTAGCCCATCAGGACGACCGGCGTGTCACCGTTCTCCTCGCGGAAGCGGGCGACGAGGCGAAGCGTCTTGTGCAGGTCCTGGCCCGACGCCAGCGCCCGCAGGCCCGCCGCCTGGATGGCCGGCCCGTCGGCCATCGGGTCGGTGAAGGGCAAGCCGAACTCGACGATGTCGGCGCCCGCCTCCGGCAGAGCCTTCAGCAGGGTCAGAGAGGTTTCGGCGTCCGGGTCGCCCGCCATCACGTAGGTGACGAGGGCGGCACGGCCTTCCGCGCGGCAGCGGGCGAAGGTGGCATCGATGCGGGCGGTCATGGCCGAAGTCCGGGGGGCAAAGACGGGTACTGACGGGGTCGCGCCTACACCATTGCCGCCGGTGCGTGAAGCACGAGACGGCCTATGCCCCGTTTCCGTCATGCGCGCTGCGTTTCGCGAAACCATGCGATGCGGCCAAATGTCCGGTTCAGTCTTCGTTTCGAGTATTTATCGCGCCGTAGTGCGTATTCAATCCAATAGAACCATCTATCGAAATAGACAGATCGATCATTTGGCGTCTCGGTACGATCGCCAATGTGTAATGGGGTCGGGCTCGGGGTGGAATTTGAAGTTGAAGTTCCGGTCGTGCGCGCTAATGTCTCGAATTGCGATGCGGTGACGGGCATCGCGGCGTGCCTTGGAGACTCGGGTGACAGCCAGTGAACGCGCGAGAATAGAACAGGCGATCGAGTTGTTTCTGGAGGCTCGGAAGATACTTGGATCCGATGGGTCGTTTCGCTCGCGTGTGCTGCTCGACATGCTTCTCCTGCAGCTTGGCAAAGAATTCGCCGAGTCTTCCAACGAAGCGGTCGATTGAATTCTGCAGCACGTCCCGAGGCCGGGTCGCCGACGCCCGGATGCGGCGTCGGGACGACAGGACCCCGCACGGAATCGATCGTAATCCGGTGACTCTCCCTTAGCCGTCTTTCTCAAGCTCCCCTTCACGCGCCGCTGTCACGGTCTTCACCGATGGCCCACGGGTCGATCGTGGAGCGTGTCGATGTCGCTGCAGGGGATCGCGATGCTGGTCTTGGGCCTGACCGTGGTCGGGCTCGCGGTCATGCTCGTCGTCGCGCTCCGCCGCGGCGGGCCCGTCGCGAACGAATCCGACGACGCCGAGGCGATGCAGGACCGGCTCTGGCTGCTCGCCGAGAGCGAGGAGCGCTACCGGGCCTTGGTCGAGGCGACGACGGAATGCATCGTCCAGCGCGACGACCGGGGCCGGATCACCTTTGCCAACGAAGGGTTTGCCGCGATGCTCGGCGCCAGGCCCCTCGACCTGATCGGCTCCGCCGTGCAGCTCCAGATCCTGGAACCGGGCGAGATCGCGCAGCGCGCCGACGGCGTGCGGCAGGTCGAGGAGCGGGTGCTGCCGGTGGATGGGCGGCCTCGCTGGTTCTCCTTCATCGAAATGCCGGTCCAGGGCACCGGCGGCGCACCGCACTGGCTGCGGGCCGGTTGCGACGTCACCGCACGTATCGAGGCGGCGCGCTCCCTCGATGAGGCCAAGAGTCGCGCAGAGAGCGCGAACATCGCCAAATCCCGCTTTCTCGCCACCGTCAGCCACGAGTTCCGCACACCGCTCAACGGCATTCTCGGCATGGCCGATCTCGTGCTGGAAACCGGGCTCGATGCCGAGCAGCGCACCTACGTCGAGGCCGTGCGCACCAGCGGCAAGGCCCTGCTCTCCCTGGTCGACGGCATCCTCGACTTCTCGCGGATCGAGGCCGGACGGCTCGACCTCGCGGCCGAGCCTTTCGACGTCGCCGCGACCGTCGAAGGCGTCATCGAACTCCTGGCGCCTCGCGCGCAGGACAAGGGGCTGGAAATCGCCCTCGACGTCTCCGAGGATTTTCAGGCGCAGCGCATCGGCGATGCCGACCGGGTCCGCCAGATCCTGCTCAACCTCGCCGGCAACGCGATCAAGTTCACCCAGTCCGGCGGCGTCGGCGTCGTGCTGGCGCAGACCGCGGACGCGATCGTCCTGTCGATCGAGGATACCGGCCCCGGAATTCCCGAGGAGCGCATTCCGGCGCTCTTCGAGGAATTCGAGCAAGGTGACGGCAGCGCCAGCCGGCGCCACGAGGGCACCGGCTTGGGCCTCGCCATCACGCAGCGACTCGTCGAGCGCATGAGCGGGCGCATCGAGGTCAGTTCGAAGCCCGGTCGCGGCAGCGTATTCCGGGTGATCCTGCCGTTGCCGCTCGCCAGCGAGGAGACGGCCCAGCGTCCGCCGTCGCTGCGTGCGCGAAAGATCCTGATCGTTGCGGAATCGCCCTTCCAGGCGCCCTACCTCGCCCGGCGCCTGTCCCGCTCGGGCGCTGCCGCCGTCATCGTGCCGAACGTGGAGGCGGCGCTCGATGCGCTCTCAGGCGCCGGCTTCGATGCGCTGATCGCGGATCGCGCGTTGGGCGATGGCGATGTGCGCCGTCTCGCGACCGAGGCGCGGCGCGGCGGTGTGCGCTGCAGCCTGATCCTGCTCTCGCCCTTCGACCGGCGCGAGTTCGGTGCGCCGGGTGCCGCGGGCTTCGACAGCTACCTGATCAAACCGGTGCGCGCCCGCTCGCTGTTCGACCGGCTGCTGGAGCCCGGCGTGGGATCGGCCGCACGGGAAGCGCCGTCCGAGACGAGGTCGCCGCGTCCGGCGATTTCGGCCTCCGTCGACACGCTCGGCACGAACGGGCGCCCCATGCCCGGCCGCGGCCGTCGGGTGCTCCTGGCCGAAGACAACCCGATCAACGCGCTTCTCGCCACCAAGGCGCTCGAACGTCTCGGCGCCACGGTCACGCTGGCCCGGGACGGCATCGACGCCCTGGCGGCGATCGAGGCTGCGCCGACGGCTTTCGACCTCGCTCTGATCGACATCCGCATGCCCGGCCTCGACGGCCTCGAAACCGTCCGCCGCATCCGCGCTCGCGAAGCCGAAGGTGCCCCGGTACCTCGGCAACTCGTAGCGCTGACCGCCAACGCTGCGGGCGAAGACGAACGTGCAGCCCGCGACGCCGGCTTCGATGGCTTCCTGCCCAAGCCCCTCGATCTGAAGGCCTTGCCGGGGTTGTTGGAATGGCGCTCGCAGGCGGCATAAAGCCGACGGGAGCGCGAAAAGTCCTTGCCTGTAGCGGCTTCCACCGGCGATCAGTCGGCCGGGGCGAAGAGCCGGGAGCGCATGTGCCATGATGAGAGTCCCGGTCTGGACGCTCGCCTTTCTGTCGTTTTGCGCGGCAGCCTCGGCTCAAGATAAGCCGCTCGTCATCCCTCAGGTGGAGGGCGCGAAGCAGGGCCGGATCATCGGGCGCGCCATGGTCTGTGGCGTGCCGCAGGAGCGAACCGGCGCATTGATCAAGATCAACCGCGAACGGATGCTGGCAGCCGTCGGATCGGCCTTTACCGAGGACCGCTACCTGCCGGAACTGGACCGGACGATCGCCTTCGAGACCAGCCTGCCGCCACCGTCCGAGGCGGCTTGCGCCAAGGCGATCATGGCGTTCGACGCGTTGGAGCGCGCGCGCTGACCACCAGCCCCGGCCGGGCCAGGGATGCAGCCCGGCCGTCGTCAGGCGGCGTTTCACCCTGAAGCGGATGGCGCAAGGCGCGCCATCTCGTGAGGCTCAGAGAAGATTCTGGGCCTTGGCCAACGCGACGAGGTCCCTTTGCGGGCGGGCGCCGATATGCTCGATCACTTCGGCCGCAGCGAGCGCTCCGAGACGCGCACTCGTGACGTTGTCGAGCCCGCGGGCATGGCCGGCCAGGAAGCCGGCCGCGAACAGGTCGCCCGCGCCCGTCGTGTCGACGACCTCCCGCACGGGTGCCGCCTCGACCGAGCGGACTTCGCCGCCCTTCACCACCAGGGCGCCCTCGGCCGACCGGGTGACGAGACCCAGCAGGTGATGGCCACGGGCGTCGCGCTCGTCGCGCAGGGCCTTGATCGCGGCTTCCCCGTCGTCCGTCTGGTAGAGGCTCTTCAGCTCGCCGAGATTGGCGAACAGGATGTCGATGCTGCCGTCCCGGATCAGGCCGAGAAACTCGTCGCGGTAGCGGCCGACGCAGAAGGCGTCCGAGAGCGTCAGCGCCACGGCATTGCCGGCGCCGTGCGCGATCTTGACCGCCTTGCGGAAGGCTTCCTTGGCCTCCGGCGGATCCCAGAGGTAGCCTTCGAGGTAGATCGTGCGCGCGCTCGCGGCCGTGGCCTCGTCGACGTCGGCCGGCGTGAGGCCCTGGCAGGCGCCGAGATAGGTGTTCATGGTGCGCTCGCCGTCCGGCGTCACCAGGATGAAGCAGCGGGCGGTGGCCGGGCCTTCGGTCGCCGCGGCGACGTCGAAGCGCACGCCGGTCGCCCGGAGATCGTGGGCGAACAGGCCGCCGAGTTCGTCGTCGCGGACCTTGCCGACGAAGCCGGTCTTCGCACCGAGGATCGCGGCACCCGCCGCGGTGTTCGAGCCCGAGCCGCCCGACACGACCGTGGTCTGCCCCATCGCCGCGAAAAGCTCTTCGGCCCGCTTTTCGTCGATGAGCTGCATCGCGCCTTTCGGCACGCCCTGCGCAGCGAGAAACGTCTCGTCGGTGCGCGCGATCAGGTCGACGATGGCGTTGCCGAGGACGAGGAGATCGAGGGATTCGGGCATCTTGTGTCCGGTCTGGTCAGCGATGCCTCGGGCCTGTGGCAGCCGTGCTCGGACGCGTCAACCCGCGGCGGCGCTCTGCTCCCACTCAAGGTTGTCCGAACAGGTCCGCGACGGCGATGGTCAGACCGGGCGGCGTGAGATCGAGAGTGCCGGTCGATAGGATGCGTGCCGCGATGCCGCCCGCGCCGTCGCGGCTGTGATGAATGACCAGCGGTGCACCCGGGTCGACGACGAGGTAGTGCATCACGCTCGGTACGCGGAAATAGCCGGTCAGCTTGCGGTTCGTATCGATCGAGCGCGAGGACGGCGAGACCACCTCGACAACGATCACGGGCGTCACCTCCATCGCGTCGAGGTCGGCACGCTCGCCGCAATAGACGAGCACATCGGGAACGTAGCTGGTCTGCGCATCGACTCTGACGGCGACGCCGTCGATGAGCGCGCGGCAAGGGCGCCGGCCATCCCGGATCGCCGCCCGCAGCGCGTCGAACACGGCCGCCTTGGTCTCGGCATGCCGCACGCGCTCCGGCGACATCGCCACCACCTCGCCGTCGATAAGCTCGTACTTACCGTCGCGACCCGCGGCCCAGGCCAGGAACGCGTCGACCGTCATGCGGGGTTTCGGCTGCACACCCATGATACGGATGGTACCACGCCGTGCCGCCCCGGCGAAGCGGCCGAACCTCTATTGCTGCAGGCTCTTCATCTCGCATTGCGCGTATTCGCCGCTCGCCTTGACGTAGGCGTTGAGCTTCTGGGCGTAGGCCTCGGCCAGCGGCCGGAAGACCTGGGCCTGCGCGTTGTAGGCCTTGATCGCGTCGTTGTAGCTGTAGGCCTCCCAGCCGGGGCAGCCGCCCTTGGCGTCGAGGCAGGCGGGTTTTGGCGGCAGCGAAGGTTTTTCGGGTTTGCCCTCAGCCGGCGGAGGCACGGGGACGGCGCAGGGCGCCGCCAGGGCCGCGGAGGCGCCCGTCAGACCTAGTGTCAGAACCAACCCGATCATACCCTGACGCATTGCCGCGTTCCCTTCCGAAAGCCTCGCGCTCTTGGGCGCGAGACTTGTGGCGGGAATCGGGTCAGGTCGCGTTAACCTGCCGCCGCAAACTCTCGCTTAGAACCTGCCCATGCCCGCTCGCTCCGCCGCAGACATCGACAGCCTCACAGAGGCAGGCGCCAAAGAGCGCCACGCTGCCCTTTCGGCCGAGATCGCCGAGGCCGACCGGCTCTATCACGGCGAGGATGCGCCCGAGATTTCGGACGCGGAGTACGACGCCCTGCGGCGCGAGCTCGAGGCGATCGAGGCGCGCTTTCCCGATCTCGCCGGCACCGGCGAGGCCAGCGTGTCCGTCGGCGCCAAGCCGTCGAGCCGGTTCGAAAAGGTCCGCCACGCCGTTCCGATGCTGTCCCTCGGCAACGCCTTCGCCGACGAGGAGGTGGAAGACTTCGTGGCGCGGGTGCGCCGCTTCCTCAATTGGCCCGATGGCGAGCCGCTCGCCTTCACGGCGGAGCCGAAGATCGACGGTCTGTCGCTGTCGCTGCGCTACGAGAAGGGCCAGCTCGTCACCGCGGCGACGCGCGGTGACGGCGAGGTCGGCGAGAAGGTCACCGCCAACGCGCGCACCGTGGACGACATCCCGGAGATGCTGTCCGGCACGGGCTGGCCCGACGTGCTGGAGGTGCGCGGCGAGGTCTACCTCTCGCACGCGGATTTCGCGGCCATCAACATGCGCCAGGAGGCGGACGGCAAACCGGCCTTCGCCAACCCCCGCAACGCCGCAGCCGGCTCGCTGCGCCAGAAGGACGCCGCGATCACTGCATCCCGGCCGCTGCACTTCTTCGCCTATGCCTGGGGCGAGGTGTCTGAGCCGGTCGCCGAGACCCAGTTCGAGACGCTGGCGCGGTTCCGAGACTGGGGCCTATCGGTGAACCCCCTGACGGTCCGCTGCGAGAGTGCCGCCGAGCTGATCGCCCATTACGAAAAAATCGGGCGGCAGCGGGCGGACCTCGGCTACGACATCGACGGCGTCGTCTACAAGGTCGACGACCTCGCCCTGCAGAAGCGCCTCGGCTTCGTCTCGCGCAGTCCGCGCTGGGCGCTGGCGCACAAGTTCGCGGCGCAGGAGGCGTTCACGACGCTGGAGGCGATCGACATCCAGGTCGGGCGTACGGGGTCGCTCAACCCGCTGGCGCGGCTGAAGCCGGTGACGGTCGGCGGCGTGGTCGTCTCGAACGCGACGCTGCACAACGAGGGCTACGTCCAGGGCGTCGGCGGCGACGGCGAGCCCATTCGCGATGGCCGCGACATCCGTGTCGGCGACACCGTGATCGTGGTGCGCGCGGGCGACGTCATCCCGAAGGTGATGGACGTGGTCCTCGACAAGCGCCCGGCCGACTCGAAGCCTTTCGTGTTCCGCACCACCTGCCCGGCCTGCGGCAGCAAGGCGGTGCGCGAGATGAATCCGCGCACGAAAAAGCTCGACGCCATCCGGCGCTGCACCGGCGGCCTGATCTGCCCGGCGCAAGGCGTCGAGCGGCTCAAGCACTTCGTCTCGCGCAACGGCTTCGATCTGGAAGGGTTCGGGCAGACCTATATCGAGGTGCTGTTCGAGGCGGGTCTCGTGAAGCAGCCCGCCGACCTGTTCCGCCTGGAATTCGAACCGCTGCAGGCTGCGATCGTCGCGCGGCGCGAAGAGTTGTCGGCGCAGCGCCGGGCCGAGGGTGAGCCGGCTCCGAAGAAGCCGACCAAGAAGAAAGGCGAGGAGGAGGACAAGGCGATCACGAATCTCCTCGCCTCGCTCGACGCGCGCCGGACGATCCCGCTCAACCGTTTGCTGTTCGCCCTCGGCATCCGGCATATCGGCGAGTCGACGGCGAAGGCCCTGGCCAAGCGCTTTTCGGACATGCGGACGCTCGAATCGGCGATCGACGCGGCGGCCGGTGCGCAGGCCGGTCCGGATTGGCTCGAACTCTCGGGCATTCCGCGCATCGGGCCGGGCACGCGCGACAAGCTTTTCGCGGAGACCGAGGCGTCGCCGGGCGAGGCGCTGAAAGGGCTTTCGACGGGCGCCCGCCTGCGTGCGCGCCTGACCTCGGCTCAGGGCGAGGCGCTGCTCGCGCACTACGGGAACGCCGAGGCGGCGGACGCGGCGCTCGAACGCGCGGCGGGCCAGAGGCCCGGCGAGGCCTATCATCTCCTCGCCGACGACGGCGAGATCGGGCCGGTGGCGACCGACTCGCTCATTGAGTTCTTTGCCGAGCCGCACAACGCCGAGGCGGTCGCAGCCCTGCTCGACCAAGTGACGACCGAGCCGCTGGCCGCCGCCGCGACGGCGACGGCGTTCGCCGGCAAGACCGTGGTCTTCACCGGCACCCTCGAAAAGATGACCCGGAGCGAGGCCAAGGCCACCGCTGAGCGCCTCGGCGCCAAGGTCTCGGGCTCGGTCTCCGCCAAGACCGATCTCGTCGTGGCCGGACCCGGTGCGGGCTCCAAGCTCAAGGACGCCGAGAAGCACGCCGTCAAGGTGATCTCGGAGGATGACTGGCTGGCGATGCTCGCCGAGGCGTGAGTCGCCGCCGTCAGAACTCCATGTCCAATTCCTCGATCTCGTCGGGCTCCGCGACGGCTTCCTGCGTCCACTCGGCCATCAGGTCCCACGCCAGGATCGTGTCGCGGTACGTTTCCGCCGTGAACGGCAACGGCACGTCGTAGGTGCGGAAGCGCGTGCAGACCGGGGCGTACATCGCGTCGGCGAGGGTGGGGCGGGCGCCGAACAGGTAGGGGCCGCCGGAGCGCGACAGGCAGTCCTCGACGATCGCCAGGATGCGGTCGATATCGCCTTTGGCACCGTTGAAGATCGGGAAGCCGGGAATCTGCGCACGCAGGTTCATCGGCATCGCCGAGCGCAGGTTGATGAAGCCGCCATGCATCTCGCTCGAAACGGCGCGGCAGCGCGCCCGCTCGGCCGCGGATTCCGGCAGCAGGCCGGCACCGGAACGGATCTCGTTCAGGTACTCGGCGATGGCGAGCACGTCCCAGACGACGATGTCGCCATGCGTCAGCCGCGGCACCAGAAACGAAGGCGACAGGTGCAGGAGTTCGGCGCGGGTCGAGGATTCCTTGCCCGACAGAAGCTCGACGTCGAAATCGAGCCCGGCCATCCGGCACACGAGCCAGCCGCGTAGCGACCAGGACGAGTAGTTCCGGCTGGAAATCGTGAGCGTCGCGTCTGCCATGAGCGTTTTCCCCGTGCCGAAGTCCTTGCCGAGTCGGCATCCAAGACTCGTGCCGCCGCAGCAGTGCCTACGCCGGAGGCTTGGGATAATCCGGAATGGGTCGCCATGGCCTTTCGTCAGCGCTTCGAATGCGTTGTGCGCCATCGACCGGAAATTCGGAAGCCGGTACAATTATTTACGGCGCGCGAGGTGCATGAAGCATTTTTGCTGCACCCGCTGCCAATCCGGGGGAGTTCGTACCTTTTGCCGGTTGCGGAGTTTCGGGCCGGCCTTAAGCCTTACTGTCCCCGCTGCCGCGCTCGTTCGAGCGGCGGCATTCCGGTCCATCGTGGACGCGCCGGAGTTTCCGGCGGGTGCGCGCAAGGAGTTGCGGCCCCGATGATGTACCGTGCGTTCGATGCCCAGACGGACCTTGCCCGGCAGACCCGGGGCTGGGGCCGCCTGCTCAATCAGGCCGCCGCGCCCTGGGCCGGCACGCCGTTCCGCGAACAGGCCAACTGGTGGTCGGCCGGCGCCCGCATGATGATGCGCTCGGGCCTCACCTTCGCCCGGCCCGATTACGGCATCGGCACCGTCACGGTCGGCAACCGTGACGTTCCGGTGGTGGAGGAGGCCGTCACGGCGACGCCCTTCGCCACGCTGCTGCGCTTCCGCAAGGACATCGAGACGCCGCAGCCGAAGGTGCTGGTGCTCGCCCCGCTCTCGGGCCACTTCTCGACGCTGCTGCGCGGCACCGTCCGCACGCTGCTGCCGGACCACGACGTCTACATCACCGACTGGCACAATGCCCGCGACGTGCCGCTCTCTGACGGCGCCTTCGGCTTCGACGACTATGTCGACCACGTCGTGGGCTTTCTGGAGACGATGGGCGAGGGCTCTCACCTTCTCGCCGTCTGCCAGCCCGCCGTTCAGGCCCTGGCGGCGACCGCCGTCATGGCGCACGCGAAAAACCCGGCGCAACCGCGCAGCATGACCCTGATGGCCGGCCCGGTGGATTGCCGCATCAGCCCTACCTCGGTGAACGAACTCGCGACGTCGAAGCCGATCGAATGGTTCGAGAAGAACCTGCTGAGCACGGTGACGGCCCGTCACAAGGGCGCCGGCCGCCGGGTCTATCCGGGCTTCATGCAGGTTTCCGCCTTCATCGCGATGAACGCGCAGCGCCACAGCCAGGCGCATCAGGACCTGTTCTGGCACTATGTCAGGGGCGATTCGGACAAGGCACGCGCGGTCGAGTCGTTCTACGACGAGTATTTCGCCGTCCTCGACCTTCCCGCCGAATTCTACATCGAAACCGTCAAGACGGTTTTTCAGGACTACACGCTGGCCAAGAACGAACTCAGCTATCGCGGCAGCCCCATCGACATGCGCGAGATCCGCCGGACGGCGCTCATGACCGTCGAAGGCGAGCGCGACGACATCTGTGCCGTCGGGCAGACCATGGCCGCGCACGACCTCTGCAGCAGCCTGCCCCCGCACATGCGAAGCCACCATCTGCAGGCCGGCGTCGGCCATTACGGGGTCTTTTCCGGGCGCCGCTGGGAGGGGCAGACCTATCCGCTGGTCCGCAACTTCATCCAGTCGCACGCCTGAATCTCACAGACCTGCGGCGTGCGCCGGTCACCGCCGCGATGGACGGCTTGCCGCAGGCGGTCCGTCCTCATATAGTCCGGCGCTATATATCTAGCGTGAATAGTGAGCTGTCAGTCCCGCCGATGTCCGATTTCGTGCAGCTACAGGCCGCGTTGAACGCGCGTACGTCGTCCGTTCCGAGCGATGCCGGTTTGCCGGGCCGCCGCGGTTGTCCCCTTTCCGATCTGCGCGATCGCCTGCGCCGCGCGGGTCTGCGGCCGACCCGTCAGCGCCTGTCTCTAGGCTGGCTGCTGTTCGGCCGCGGCGACCGGCATTTGACCGCTGAAATGCTCTACGACGAGGCGATGCGGGCCAAGGTCCCGGTCTCGCTGGCGACGGTCTACAACACGCTGCACCAGTTCACGGAAGCCGGCCTGCTGCGCCAGCTCGCGCTCGACGGTTCGAAGGCTTATTTCGACACCAACCCGAGCGAGCACCACCATTTCTTCCTCGAGGAAGAGGGCAAGGTGCTGGATATGCCGGAATGTGGAATCTCGGTCGATTCCCTGCCGGACGCGCCCGAGGGCATGGAAATCGCCGGTGTCGAGGTGATCGTGCGTCTGCGCCGCCGGGCGGTTGCCGGCCGCGCTTGAGCGCAGCCGCTATCGGGTGCTCTGAAGCCGGCGAGGCGATCGCCGGCTTTTTTTATTCGACGGATTCGTTCGGGTAGACGCCCCAGAGCCGTTCCTGGCGGATGTAGCCGTCCACGTCGCCGCGCGTCTGCGGCAGCGCCACGACGATGCGGCACCAGCTTCCGCTGCAATTCTTCACGCTGCCGATGACGCCCGCTTCGAGCTTGGCCTCTTCGCCCGCGCCGGCATCGGCACGGGCCAGCAGCGGCACCGTCGGCGCAGCCTTGTCGCCCGTCGGCGCGGTGACGACGGCGGTGCGGCGGCCGGAGAGCAGCGAGTGCAGCACCCAGCCTTCCGTGCCCTCGGAATCGCGGATGCGGCGCCAAGTCTCGTACTCGGCGATGATCTCGACGGGCAGGCCGGCCCGGCGGAAAACCCAGAGCGTGCGGTGATCCTTCGAGGGCCCCTCGCGCAGGTTGACGCGATCGGTCTTGAGGCTGGCATAGCGGGGCAGCGGCAGCTTCGTCGCCCGGCCGCCATCGTTGGAGACGGCGCTCGCCGGCCCGACCCCGGCCAGCAGGGAGCCCAAGCAAATCCCGAGAATCGCAGCGCGCATCGTCAACCGTCCTCCGCTCGTCGTCCGGAGCCGCGGGGGCCTTGCCCGCATTGTCTTCCGACCTCTCTCTGATAGAGAAACGGGGAAGATGTGCGGCGGGGCGAACCCCGAGGCGCGTCGGCCGATCGCTCCATCTGGCCGTGTCACGGTTAACGGAGCGTAAGCCGAAGCACCCGGGCCGGCCGAACGCGAGGCGGGTACCGTCGCGGGAGGAACGATGTCGTCGTTGAAGCGCAAGCCGCTCGTTGTCGTGACACGGCGCCTGCCCGAGGCGGTCGAGGCGCGCATGCGCGAATTGTTCGACTGCCGGCTGAACCCGGACGACACGCCGCTGGAGCAGGAAGCGCTCGTCGCCGCGTTGCGCGAGGCGGACGTTCTGGTCCCCACCGTGACCGACGAGATCGACGCCGGCCTGCTGGCCCAGGCCGGGCCGAACCTCCGGCTGATCGCGAATTTCGGCAACGGCGTCGACCACATCGATGTCGGCACGGCGCTCGAGCGCGGCATCACGGTGACCAACACGCCGGGCGTGCTGACCGAAGACACCGCCGACATGACGATGGCGCTGATCCTCGCCGTCGCCCGCCGGGTCGCCGAGGGCGCGCGCATCATCCCGGACGACAACTGGAGCACCGGCTGGTCGCCGACCTGGATGCTCGGCCGCCGCATCACCGGCAAGCGCCTCGGCATCGTCGGAATGGGCCGGATCGGCCAGGCGCTGGCCCGCCGCGCCAAGGCGTTCGGCCTGTCGATCCACTATCACAACCGCCGCCGGGTGCCCGCAGCGATCGAAGCCGGCCTCGAGGCGACCTACTGGGAATCCCTCGACCAGATGCTCGCCCGCGTCGACGTGGTCTCGGTGAACTGCCCGCACACGCCCGCGACCTACCACCTGCTCTCGGCCCGCCGCCTCAAGCTCCTCAAGCCCGAGGCCATCGTCGTGAACACCGCCCGCGGCGAGGTGATCGACGAGACTGCGCTCGCCCGTTTGATCGAGGCGGGCGATATCTCGGGCGCCGGCCTCGACGTGTTCGAACAGGAGCCGGCCGTCAGCCCCCGCCTCGTCAAGCTCGCCCGCGCCGGCAAGGTCGTGCTGCTGCCCCATATGGGCTCGGCGACGCACGAGAGCCGCACCGACATGGGAGAGAAGGTCATCATCAACATCAAGACCTTCATGGACGGCCACCGGCCGCCGGACCGCATCCTTCCCAGCATGCTCTGAGCGCGAGAGAGACGGCGATGGCGAGCGATCCCGACCTCGATCCGGCCATCACCCGGCTCGTCGCACTCGCCGAGGCCGCCGCCCTCGCGAAGGGATCGGCGGAGCGCCTCCAGGACGTCAGCCCCGAGGATTGGCAGCGCGTGCTCGACCGGGTCGCAGCTCAGGCGCAGCGGGACGGCGTGCCCCTGCCGGAGGGTTGGAAGCAGATTCTTGTCCGGCACCGCGACCGGGAGCGGTTGCGCTCCGATACGGACGATGTCCGGCTCGCGGAGCAGGGCGAGGTTTTTTCGCGCGAGGACGACGCCTAGCGCAGGCGTCCCGTCGCAGCCGGCGCCTCAAGCAACGTCTTCCGGCTCAGCCCCTTGTGCAGGTGGACCATCAGCGCAATCCCGAACAACGGCACGATCAGGTTCACGATCGGCACAACCATCAGCCCGGCGAGCATGGCGCCGCCCGAAAGCGTCGTCAGGTTGAAATGCCGGCGCATGGCCTGCGCCTCGGCCAGCGGCCGGAAGCGGCTGGCGGCGGCTTCGAAGTATTCCCGGCTGAGCAGGTAGGTGTTGGCGCCGAAGAAGGCGACGAGGTTTACGCCGGGCACGAAGATCAGCACCAGCGCCACGAGATTGACCGCGAGTGCCAGCCCGGCGAAGCGGAGCGCGTAGAGCAGCGCCTGTCCCCAGGGCAGGGGGCGGCCGGGTGGGTCGTTCGGAAAGTCCGTGCGCTCGACGATCGCGGCCGCGTCGTCGAGGAAGAAGCCCGCCACCAGGATCGAGACCGCCGGCATGATGTAGGCGATCGCCACGAACAGGCCGGCGCCGGCCAGGAAGAACGCGATCGTGTCGAGCATCGGGTAGTCGGCCGCGATGTGGTGGCTCGACTGGAACCACTGGATCAGCCGCGTCAGCGCGAACCAGACCAGGATCAGCAGCCCCAGTGTCAGCCCGAGCGACTTCAGCAGGATCGCCCGCATCGGCGGGGAAAAGACCTGGCGCAGGGCCGCGGCGGCGGCTTTGATCAGCATCGCATGTCCGAGTGTGAGACGTCGTCGCGACGGGTTCTCGCCGCAGGGCGGCGTTCGCGCAAGACCATCACAGCGCCATGCCCATCGGGCTCGTTTTCCCGGCCCGCACGTTCACCCGGCGAACCCGCAACCGCGACGAACGGAGCGACCATGCCGAAACCCGCCACCGCCCTGCTGCTCGCCGGCCTCCTGCTCGCGAGCCCCGCCACCGCCCACGAGGTCGGCGCCTGGGCCGGTGCGAGCAGCGCCCCCGCCGAGCGCTCCGAGGTCGCCGTCGCGGCCATCGACGGCAAGGCCTATGTCGTCGGCGACTACAACGGCGCCACCGAACTGCTGATCTACGACCTCGCCAAAGACTCGTGGAGCCGCGGCGCGGCTTTCCCCTATCCCGTCCACCACACCATGGCGGTGGGGCAGGGCGGAAAAGTCTACGTGTTCGGCGGCTACGTGAACGGCTGGGACGCCACCGACAAGGTCTGGGCCTACGACCCGAAGACGGATGCCTGGGAGCCTCGCGCGCCGTTGCCCACGGCCCGCGCCGCCGGCGGTGCGACGCTGCTCGGCGACAAGATCCACGTCGTCAGCGGCAGCGTCTCGGGCCGCAAGAACACCCCCGTCCACGAGATCTACGACCCGGCGAAGGACAGCTGGAGCAAGGCCGCGCCGCTCACCACCCCGCGCGACCATCTCTCGGTCCAGGCCATTGACGGCCGGATCGTCGCGGTTGGTGGAAGGGTCGACGGCAATTCCGGAACCAACCTCACCACGAACCAGGTCTACGACCCGGCCAAGGACGCCTGGACCGACGCGGCGCCTCTGCCGACCGCACGCAGCGGCACCGCCTCGGCGGTGCTCGGCCAGGACGTCTACGTCATCGGCGGCGAGTCGAAGCAGAAGACGTTCGATGACGTCGAGGCTTTCGACCTGCCCAAGAATTTCTGGCGCAGCCTCGCGAAATTGCCGAGCGCCCGGCACGGCTTCGGCGCGGTGACCTATGACGGCCGCATCTACACCATCGTCGGCAGCCCGAAGCCCGGCGGCTTCAAGTCCGGCACGGTCGAGGTGTTCGATCCGAAGGGCGCGGCGGCCGTGCGCTGACGCACCGCGCGTTCGCGCCCTGGCTGCAGCGGGCACAGGTCCGACATGAGCGGCACGGCCCTGCGGGGCCGGGCCTGCGCCGCTAGGTTGTCCTCATGTTGCGACGCAAAATGAATCGGCCATGACGAACACACCCGCCGCCTGCTGCGACGAAGCCGGAGCGCTGCCGGCCGGCCGCGAGGTGCATCCGTCGCTCGTCATCCTGGCGCTCGCCATCGGCGGCTTCGCCATCGGCACGACCGAGTTCGCCTCGATGAGCCTGCTGCCGGAATTCGCACCGGCGCTCGGCATCGACGTGCCCACCGGCGGGCACGTCATCAGCGCCTACGCGCTCGGCGTCGTCGTCGGCGCGCCGATCATCGCGGTGCTGGCGGCGCGAATCGCGCGGCGGACGCTGCTCGTCGGGCTCATGGTGATGTTTGCAATGGGCAACCTGCTCTCCGCGCTCGCCCCGAGCTACCACACCATGCTGGCCTTCCGGTTCTTCACCGGCCTGCCGCACGGCGCCTATTTCGGCATCGCCATGCTGCTCGCATCCTCGCTCGTGCCGCGCGACAAGCGTGCCGGCGCCTCGGCGAAGGTGCTCACCGGGCTGACGGTCGCGACGGTGGTCGGCGTGCCGTTCGCCAACGTCGTCGGCCAGGTCTTCGGCTGGCGCTGGAGCTTTGCCATCGTCGCCGGGCTGGCGCTGCTGACGGCGGCGCTGGTGCGGCTCTATGCACCGCTCGGCGCACCGATCCCGGGGGCGAGCCCGTTGCGCGAACTCGGCGCGCTCAAGCGCGGCCAAGTCTGGCTGACCCTCGCCATCGGCGCCATCGGCTTCGGCGGGATGTTTTCGGTCTACACCTACCTCGCCTCGACCATGCTGGAGGTGACGAAGACTTCGCCGGCCCTGATCCCGGTGGCGCTCGCCGTGTTCGGTCTGGGGCTCACGATCGGCAATCTCGCCTGGGCCTGGATCGCCGACCGCTCCGGCGCCCTGATGGCCTCGGCCGGCGCGACGCTGGTCTGGAGCGCGGTGATGCTGGCGCTCTACCCCGCCGCGACGCAAAACCTCTGGACGCTCCTGCCCGTGGTCTTTCTCATCGGCAGCGGCGGCGGCCTCGCCACCATCCTGCAGACCCGCCTGATGGACGTCGCCGAGGATGCCCAGACACTGGCCGCCGCCCTCAACCACTCCGCCTTCAACGTCGCCAACGCGCTGGGCCCCTGGCTCGCCGGCCTCGCCATCGCCGCCGGATACGGCCTGCCGTCGACGGGGTGGGTCGGCGTGGCGCTGGCGCTCGGTGGGCTTGGGGTGTGGGCGGTCTCGCTGGTGTCGGATCGCAGGCGGGTGCGGGCGGTCGCGTAGCTGGGTGCTGTGGGGGGCATCGGACCCCTCGCTCTTCGTTGAGCTCCCGGCTCCGGGGCGCTATGCAACCACCCATGGACCTCCAAGTTTCCGCGAGTCGCTCCCCGGCTCCCATCGCCTGCACGCTGTCGCGTCCCAGGGAGGCGGCGCCGTTCCTGCCCATGAGCCGCGCCGAGATGGACGCGCTCGGGTGGGATTCCTGCGACATCGTCCTGGTGACGGGCGACGCCTATGTCGATCATCCGAGCTTCGGCATGGCCATCATCGGCCGGCTGCTCGAAGCGCAGGGGTTCCGGGTCGGCATCATCGCACAGCCCGACTGGCAATCGGCGGAGCCGTTCAAGGCGCTCGGCCGGCCGACGCTGTTCTTCGGCGTCACCGGCGGCAATCTCGATTCGATGGTGAACCGCTACACCGCGGACCGTCGCCTGCGCAGCGACGACGCCTACACGGCGGGCGGCGAGGGCGGCGCCCGGCCGGACCGCTGCACCATCGTCTACACGCAGCGCTGCCGCGAGGCCTACAAGGACGTGCCGATCATCCTCGGCGGCATCGAGGCGTCGCTGCGGCGCATCGCCCACTACGATTACTGGTCCGACAAGGTGCGCCGCTCGATCCTGGCGGACGCCAAGGCCGACCTCCTCCTCTACGGCAATGCCGAGCGTGCCGTGGTCGAGGTGGCGAACCGCATGGCCGCCGGCGCGAAGCCGCACGAGCTCGATTCCGTCCGGGGCGTCGCCCTGTTCCGCCGGGTGCCCGAGCACTACACCGAGCTGCCCGCCGACGATCTCGACTCGGCCGACGAGGCCGCCATGCGCCGCCCCGGCGAGACCGTGATCCGGCTGCCCGCCTACGACGAGGTCAAGGACGACAAGGAGGCCTATGCCCGCGCCTCGCGGGTGCTGCACCGGGAGGCCAATCCCGGCAACGCCCGCCCCCTCGTCCAGCGCCACGGCGACCGCGACCTGTGGCTGAACCCGCCGCCGATCCCGCTCTCCAGCGAGGAGATGGATGCGGTCTACGATCTGCCCTACGCCCGCGCGCCGCATCCCTCCTACGGCGACGCCAAGATTCCCGCCTGGGACATGATCAAATTCTCGGTGACGATCATGCGCGGCTGCTTCGGCGGCTGCACCTTCTGCTCCATCACCGAGCACGAGGGCCGCGTCATCCAGAACCGCTCGGAAGGCTCGATCCTGCGCGAGATCGAGCTGATCCGCGACAAGACGCCGGGTTTTACGGGCGTGATCTCGGACGTCGGTGGACCCACGGCGAACATGTACCGGATGGCCTGCAAGGACCCGAAGATCGAGGCGGCGTGCCGCTTGCCGTCCTGCGTGTTTCCGGACATCTGCCCGAACCTGAACACCTCGCACGACGACCTGATCCGGCTCTACCGCAAGGTCCGCGAGGTGAAGGGCGTCAAGAAGGTGATGGTCGCCTCCGGCGTGCGCTACGACCTCGCGGTCCGAAGCCCCGAATACGTCGAGGAGCTCGTGACCCATCACGTCGGCGGCCGGCTCAAGATCGCCCCCGAGCACACCGAGCGCGGGCCCCTCGACCTGATGATGAAGCCGGGGATCGGCACCTACGACCGCTTCAAGGAGATGTTCGAGGCCGCCGCCAAGAAAGCCGGCAAGAAATACTACCTGATCCCGTATTTCATCGCGGCGCATCCGGGCACGACCGACGCGGACATGATGAACCTCGCCGTCTGGCTGAAGAAGAACGACTATCGCGCCGATCAGGTCCAGACGTTCCTGCCCTCGCCCATGGCGACGGCCACGACCATGTATCACACCGAGATCAACCCGCTGCAGGGCGTGCGGCGCGGCGGCAGCGAGCCCGTCGACGCGATCAAGGGGATGCGGCAGCGCCGGTTGCACAAGGCGTTCCTGCGCTACCACGACCCCGAGAACTGGCCCCTGTTGCGCGAGGCTTTGCGGGCGATGGGCCGCGCCGATCTCATTGGGCCGAGGCCGGACCAGCTCATTCCGCTCGCGCAGCCGCCGGGCACGGGCTTGGGCGCAGGCAAGGCGGGAGGCCGCCCGCGGCCCATGCGCCACCCCGGCGCGCCGCGTTTCACCACGAAGGGCGTGCCGCTGGGGAAGTGACGGCCTCATACCGTCTCTGGTTGATCGAAGCAGTCGATGGACGGGCTCTCCTCCCCCTTGTGGGGAGGAGGTAGGAGGTGGGGGTGGTGCAGACGGCACCGGGACGCTCGATCCTGAACCACCCCCACCCCCGACCCCTCCCCACAAGGGGGAGGGGAGGACATGCGTGCCCCGATCCGATCAACCGAAAACCGTATCATGCGCCCGGTAAACGGGTGTTTCGAGGGTGGCTATACTCCGCGTAGCCTGTCGCAAATCCACCCACAGACGGCGGTTGGGGCGATAATCCGGCGCATCCTTGCTGCGAATCTCCCGAACCCCGCCGTTCACCCGTTCGCTCAACCCCCTACGACTGCCCACTCCGCCGCGCCGCCACCGTGGCCAGCGCCGCGAAGTCCTTGTCGCCATCGCCGTGGCTGATCGCGTCGATGAAGTTGTCGCGCAGGATGCCGGCGAAGGGCATCGGTACGCCGGCGGCTTCGGCGGCGGCGAGGACGAGGCGGACGTCCTTGGCGCCGAGCCGTAGGGTGAAGCCCGGCGGCTCGTAGCGGTGTTCGGCGATGAGCGCGCCGTAGCCCTTGTAGACCGGCGAGGCGAACAGCGTGTTGGTCAGGAGGTCGAGGAGGGCGGCGGCCGAGACGCCGTGCCCCTCGGCGAAGGCCGCGGCCTCGCCCATGGCCTCGATGGCCGAGATCAGCATGAAGTTGCCGGCGAGTTTTACGGCGTTGGCGCGGTAGGGCTCGGGGCCGAAGCGCCAGGTCTTGGTGCCCATGGCGTCGAGCAGCGGCTGCACCCGGGCGATGGCGGCGTCGTCCCCGGCCGCGACGATGTTGAGCGCCGCGTTGGCGGCGGCATCGGGCCGGCCGAAGACGGGGGCGGCGACGTAGGCCACGCCGGCCCGTTCGTGGATCGGCGCGAGTTCCTGCGCGAGCGCCACGGCGATCGTCGACATGCTGACATGCACCATTGGCCGCTCGGGGGCGTCGAGCAGACCGCCCTCGACGATCACGGCGCGGAGCGCCGCGTCGTCGGCGAGCATGGTGATGGCGGCGTCGCCCCGGAAGGCTTCCGCCGCGGTCGCGACCGGCGTCGCGCCATCGATGCCGTGGGCCGCTTCCGGCGAGCGGTTCCAGACCCGGACCGTATGCCCGGCCTTGACGAGGTTCGCGGCCATGGCGCGGCCCATGCGGCCGAGCCCGAGAAATCCGACGTCCATGTTTCGCCTATCCGTCAGTGAGCGTTGAGGAAATCGACGGCCAGCGCGTCGAAGCGCTCGGTCGCCTCCATGTGAACGAGGTGGCCGACGCCTTCGATGACCTCGGCGCGGCCGTTGCCCATTTTTTTCGCGAGTTCCTTCGCGTGCATCGCGTTCTCGCCCATCGCGGCCCGCAACTCCGGCGGGGCGTAGGGCTTGCCCGGGGCGTTGTGGTCGTTGGCGCCCATGATGAAGAGGGTCGGCGCGGCGATGTAGGGGATCTCGTGCACCACCGGCTGGCCCCAGATCATCTGGTAGGAGTTCACGAAGGACTGCAGCCAGCGCGGATACTCGCCCGAGCCCTTCACCCGCTCGCGGGTCGAGACGAACGGCTCGATCGCTGAATCCGGCAGCGAGAGCGCGTAGCTGGTCTTGAGCTGCTGGCGGTAGGCGTCGGCGGTGAGATCGCCCTCGCGCTTGAGCAGCATCGCGTCGGAGACCGGCGGGACCGGGATGCGGTAGTCCTCGAGACCGATCGGCGCCTCCAGCACCAGGCTGTTGACGCGCGCCGGGTAGCTGCGCGCGATCCGCACCGCGAGCATGCCGCCCATGGAGTGCCCGATGACGTCGACGCGGTTCAGGCCGAGGCGGTCGAGCAAGGCCACCGTGTCGGCCGCCATGGCGTCGAAGGTGAAGGCGCCGACGGGCTTGGAGGATTTTCCGAAGCCGAGCTGGTCGGGCACGATCACCCGGTATCCGGCCGTCGTCAGGGCTTGGATCACCGGGAGCCAGTAGCTCGATGGGAAATTGCGCCCGTGCAGCAGCAGCACGCTGCGCCCGTTGGCGTTTCCGGCTGCCGGCACGTCCATGTAGGCGAGGCGCTGGGCCTCGCCGTCGCGGGTCAGGGGCAGGTAGCCGACCGGATACGGATAGGCGAAGCCTTCGAGCGCGATCCCCAGCGGCGCATCCGCCGCCGCCGCGGGGCCTTCCTGGGCACCGAGCGAGGAGGGAGCGAGAAGGGCGAGCAGGGCGAGGGTCGAGGCGAGACGCATCGGGACTCCGGAGGGCGAGCGCGGGCGGGCCGCGACGGGGAGATAGGGCGCCGGCCGGCACGGCGCGGGGCTGGAGACCTTCGTGAAAGTCATGACTGTCACCCCGCTCCCGTCATGCCGACGCCGACAGTCCCGGTATTCGCCGGGATACGCACCGGGAACGGCGTCGTCGGCGGCCGAACGCCGGCCATGGCCAAAGCCGCCACCGCCCTGGCTGCTGTCCGGATGTTGCGATGCACCCCGGCGCGGTTTCGTGCGTTGCCGTTTCGAGCGGGCATCCTGATCTAACTTAGAGTTGCATCCATGGATATCGATCTGACCGGCAAGAGCGCCCTCGTCACCGGGTCGACCGGCGGCATCGGCTATGCGGTGGCGAAGGAGCTGGCCAAGCTCGGCGCCTACGTCGCCGTCAACGGGCGGACCGCCGAGCGCGTCGACGCGGCGATCGCGCAGCTCAGGGAAGAGGTCGCGGGCGGCCAGTTCATCGCCGGTGTCGGCAGCGTGAGTTCGGCCGAAGGCGTCGCCGAATTGGTGGCCGGACTGCCCAAGGTCGACATCCTCATCAACAATGCCGGAATCTTCGAGCCCAAGCCGTTCTTCGAGATCGAGGACGGCGACTGGCAGCGCTTCTTCGACGTCAACGTGATGAGCGGCGTGCGGCTGTCGCGGGCCTATGCGCCGGGCATGGTCGAGCGCGGCTGGGGGCGCGTCGTCTTCATCGCGAGCGAGTCGGCGATCAACATCCCGTCCGAGATGGTCCATTACGGGATGACGAAGACGGCCCAGCTGGCAGTCAGTCGCGGCCTCGCCGAGACGGTCGGCGGCAGCGGCGTCACCGTGAACAGCGTCCTGCCCGGGCCGACCCTGACCGAGGGCGTCGCCGACTTCCTGAAGTCCATGGGCGGGGCCGGCGCCGATCTCGAGGAGACCGGAAAGAGCTTCATTGCCGAGAACCGGCCGACCTCGCTGATCAAACGGCTCGCGCGGCCGGAAGAGGTCGCGAGCATGGTCGCCTATCTCTGCACCCCCGCCGCCAGCGCGACGACGGGCGCGGCCCTGAGGGTCGACGGCGGCGTGCTGCGCGGCATCGCCTGACGAGACAGGCCGGCGCGTGCCGCGACACTGAGGAGCGCGCCGGCCGCATGCGGGCCGGCGCTGCTCCGCAGGAGGGTTTCCCCGGCCTCGATCAGGCCTTCAGGTGCGCGGCGAGGTGCTTGTTCATCTCGAACATCGAGCACTTGTCCTTGCCGAAGACCTTCTTCAGCTTCTCGTCGGCGACGATCTCGCGCTTGTTCTCCGGGTTCTGGAGATTGTGCTTCTTGATGTGCTCCCAGACCTTGCTGACGACTTCGCCGCGGGCCAGCGGCTTGTCGCCGACGATGGCGGCGAGTTCGGGCGAAGGCTTGAGCGGCTGCTGAAGCGCGTTCGGCTTGGCGGCAGCCTTGGGCGCCGCGACCTTCTTTGCGGTCTCAGCCTTCGGCGCAGCGGCCTTGGTCGGTGTCTTAGCCATGGATTCCCTCCGTTCGGCGCTTACAGCGCGGACATCCTGACGGGCCCGCCCCGAAGGCGCGTAGCAGCAACAACTAGACGGTGACGCCGTCGTTCCAAGAGCGGAATGCGTCCGCGCCTGTGCCATCCACAGGTGCGGGTCCGTTCGGGAGATCGTCTCGCCGCTCTCGGAGGGGGGAAGTCGTCACCGGCCGAAAGCTGTTCCGCGTCCCACCCGGCGAGGTCAAGCCGAAATGGCCGGCTTCCCCTTGGATCGGTTGGATTTTTCTCGATTTCGGCAACCTGACGGTGCGTTTCGCTGCCTCAGGTCGATGACCCGACCCATCCCCGGGCGTCGCGGCATGCCCGTACGGCCGGCCTCCACGGGGCGCAAGAGGGCGTGGCCGGTCCGGATTCCAACCCACGGCAGTCCCCTTCGAGCCTGTCGCATCCAAGCACGCCTTCGAGATGCGGGAGTCCCCCGCCGCGCATGCCGCGCCCTCCGGCGACGCGCCGGGTACCCATTTTGTCCGAAAGCCCTCTATCTCCCGGCCATGTCCCCGACCGACCTGCCGACCTCCCTCGATACCGTCGCCCATGTCATCCAGGTCGCGCTGACCCCCGTCTTCCTGCTCGGCGGCATCGCGACCCTGCTCAACGTGTTCGGCAACCGGCTCGCCCGCGTCGCCGACCAGGCGCATGACTTGTCCGACCGGATCGGCTCGGCCCCCCGGTCCGAGCGCGACCGCATGCTGCTGCGAATCGAGTCCCTGCGGCTGCGCTCCCTGATCCTCGATGCGGCGGTGATCCTCTGCACGCTTGGCGGTGTCGCGGTCTGCGGTGCGGTGCTCACGCTGTTCGTCGGCGCGCTCCGCGACGCGACGGTGGCCGACGTGCTGTTCGCACTGTTCGGCCTCGGCATCCTCTGCACGCTCGGCGCGCTCACGCTCTTCGGCGTCGAGATGCTCCTGGCGAGCCGGAGCCTGCGCCGACGGCTCGACCTGCGGCAGGCAGAAGCCGAACGCAAAACAGAATCCTGAAACGAGCTCGGCAGTCTGAACCGAAGGGACACACTTGCCATTGGATTGGTGGCCAGTAGATTGCGCACAATCGCAGTTTTCGGGCTGCGGATCCTGCGATCGTGAGTTTATCCTGCTCCCGCCGCGCCTATCGGGAGTTGTAAGTGCCTCGCTTCTTTTTTGATGTGCACGACGGCGTCGACATTCACGACGAGGTCGGCCGCGAGTTGGCGGACAGGGCTGCCGTCCGGGAAGAGGCCCTGAGCGTGGCCATCAAGCTCCTCGCCGCGGAGGCTTCCGACTCGAAGGAGACCACACTGGTGCTCACCGTGCGCGACGAAGCCGGCGAGACGCCGCTCAGGATTCGTCTGGTGAGTCAGATCGAGGAGCGCTGATCCGGGTGGCGGCATCGCGCGCCAGCTCGATCAGGATCATGTCGAGCAGCACGCGCACGCGAAACGATGCTGCCGTCCCGAGCAGTTCGCGTGCCTGGCTGCACAAGGCCTCGGTGTCATGATCGGTGTCATCACGGTCCGCGTCCAACGGTCGGTCTCCCCCGTACAACGATGACGTCTCGGTGCACGATCTTGGGTTGATTATAGTCCGGGTGACACGCGGGGCCATTGCCTTGGAGCTTCTGTCGCCTCGGCGACATTTCGCTGCAATGTCCGGGGCCTCCATGGGCCGGGGAACCCATCGCCGCCCCCGCGCTTTGCCCGCCCTCGTAATCCGTCACCAGGGAACAGCCGATGCCGACCGACTTGCCGACCGAGTTTCCGAACGAACGCCGGCTCAAGCAGCCGGGCAGCCTGGAGCTCGACCCATCCTCCGGTGAGGGCGTGGCAATCGATGAAACCGGTCGCCTGATCGCCTCGAGCAAGGTCGAGGGCACGCCGGTCTTCGACGGAGCCGGCGAGCGCCTGGGCTCCGTCTACAACTTCATGGTCGACAAGGTCTCGGGACAGGTCGCCTACGCGGTGCTGTCCTTCGGTGGCTTTCTCGGGATCGGAGAAGCCTACCACCCGCTGCCCTGGAAGGCGTTGACCTACTCGGTGGAGCTCGGCGGCTACGTCGTCGACATCGACCGTGAAACCCTGGACGGCGCGCCGACGCACGGGCCGGGCGAGGACCCGTTTTCGGATCCGGCCTATGGCGAGCGGCTGGACGGGCATTACGGAGGGCGAAAGGCACCGGCGCTGTAGGCCTGCGGCGGCGGTCGCCCGCCTGTGTCCGCAAAGACGGCAGCGAATGGATCAACCGGACGCCGGCTCGGGCAGAGCCGTGCCGGCGGTCAATCCGAAAAAATCAGAACTTGCCGCCGAGGCCGACGCCGCCGCCGGTCATGGCCGGGGTCATGCCGCCGCCACCGCCGCTGCGGCGGTTGGTGTCGGCGCCCTCGAGGTCTTCGCGGTTGATGCGGCGCGGGCCGGAATCGGCGCTGCGCGTCTCGCCCTTCACGGTCTTGGGGAGGGCGAGCTGCCGGGTCGGCGCGGTGGAGACGGGGTTGCCGTCGTCGTCGACGGCAGTGGTGGTGCGCTCGCGGGCGGTCTTGATCGAACCGCGCATGGAGGGCGGGGGACCGACTTCGCTCTCCGGCATCACGCCGCTGTTGCCGCCAAGCGCGCTGCCGATGGCGTTGCAGCCGCCGAGCGCGGCGGCGAGGAGCGCCACGGCGCAAAGTCTCGACGGAAGGGACATGGGCTGAAGGATCCTCGAAGAAGCCACCTGCGTATCCGGCGGGCTAGACCGTGTTCCGGGCACCTCTAAGACCAGGATTGGGCGAAAAACAGACATTGTGCTGCCGGCCGAGGGCCTTCCCGGGATTGTCCGCTGCGTTTTGCGGGGCGTCCGTACGGTTTTGCACAGGCGTTGCATCGTTGCGCCACCGCGTCGCGCGGTCCGATTCGGCCACCGGGCGGACGGCCGGCCCGCCATCGTCCGGCTGCCTCCGGTCCATATCTTTGCCCAGGTCGGCACGGATGAAGCAGGTTCGGGTGGTCAGCGCATCGCCGCAGGGTTAACCCACCGTTAACGAAGCCGGCCGAACCTCAGCAGCGTGTCGACGTTGGCGTGGGTGGGGCGAAGATCGAGGTAGACGGGTGCTGAGACTGATCCGGACGATCGCATCGCTGACGATCGCCCTCGGTTCCCTGGCGACGACGGCGAATGCCGGAGAGACCGGTGCCGCGGGCCGGCCCGAGACGCCCGCCAGCACGCCCGCGACCGTCCGAACTGAAGAACTCTGGCAAGACGGGACACTCTCGTTGTCCGGGCCAAGCCGGCCGGGCATGCGACGCCGCGCGAGAGTATCGCGTCCGGCCCCGCCGCGGGCAACAAAGGTAAAAACTTCGTTAACAGCTTCGCGCAGGGATCCGGCATCCCGGGCGGCCGCAAGTCCGAAGGCGGTCCATCCGCCCACGCTTTAACGCGACGTTAACCATGGAGGCGGCAGATTTTGCCGACCCGGAGCGGGCCGCTCGGCAATCCGTGCCGGGTAAGCCGCCGCGGCGGGGCGAGGATCGGCCGCGATGTCCTTCACCGACCTGCCCATCCTCGGCATGCTGCGCAACAAGATGCAGTGGCACCAGGCGCGCCAGGCGCTGCTTGCCGAGAACGTCGCCAACGCCGACATGCCGAACTTCAAGCCCCGCGACCTCGCCGAGATCGGCAGTTCCTCGGGGCCGGGCGGAATGACCGCACCGTCGGCCGCGATCGTCGGCGGCGACGGGCTCGCCCGCACCGACGTCAAGCATATCGGCCTCGCCACGGCCGACGGGCCGAACGCGACCCCCAAGCGCTTCAAGGGTTTCGAGATCCGCCCCGGCGGCAACGGCGTCAATCTCGAGGAAGAGATGATGAAGGCCGGCGAGAACCAGAGCGACTACCAGATGGTCGCCTCGCTCTACCAGAAGAGCCTCGACGCCCTGAAGATCGCCGTCGGCAAGCGCTGAGCCGGATAACAGGAGCTCGCCATGGATTTCCTCAAGACGCTCGGCATCGCCGCCTCGGGGCTCAAGGCCCAGTCCGGCCGGATGCGGATCATCGCGGAGAACATCGCCAACGCGGATTCCTCGGCCAAGACCCCTGGCGGCGAACCCTATCGCCGCAAGGTGCCGACCTTCACCAGCCGCTTCGACAACGAGCTCGGCGCCACCCTCGTCGAGACCGGCCGGGTCCGGCGCGACCAGACCGCTTTCCGCACCAAGTACGACCCCGGCAACCCGGCGGCGAACGCGAGGGGCGAGGTCTCGATGCCCAACGTCAACGGGCTGATCGAGAACATGGACATGCGCGAGGCCCAGCGCTCCTACGAGGCCAACCTGAACATGGTCACCGCCACCCGGCGGATGATCTCCAAGACCCTCGAAATCCTGAAGGCCTGACCGCCATGGCCACCTCCGCCTTCGCCGCCGGCGCCTACGCCGCCGCCCAGTCCATCGCCCGCCCGGGTTCAGCGCCGAAGCCGATGCAGGCGAGCGGGGCCGGCGGCGGCTTCGGCTCGCTGCTCACCCAGGCCCTCGATACGGTGGCGCAGACCGGCGCCAAGGCCGACGCGCAGACCCTCTCGGCCGCGACCGGCAAGGCCAACGTCATCGACGTCGTCACCGCGGTGGCCGAGAGCGAGACCGCCCTCCAGACCCTGGTGGCCGTGCGCGACCGCGTGATCTCGGCCTACGAGGAGATCATGCGGATGCCGATCTAGCGCGCGGTTTCTTCCCTTCCCCCACAGACCTCGGGCTTGCCCGAGATCTGCACTTCAAGTGCCCAAGTCGGGCAGGCCCGACTTGGGATTGGGGGAGGGTGGCCCTCGCGTCAGCGAGGGTCGGGAGAGGGGAGCGCCCTCTCCGGAACCGTCGCTCCCCTCTCCCGACCCGCTTCGCGGGCCACCCTCTCCCGCAGAGGGGAGAGGGAACAAGAAACCGCAGCGCAAAGTCCCAAAAATCAATGACCGGCCTCGCCATCCTCGACATCGCCCGCGACGGGATCGTCACCTTCCTCAAAGTGGCGGGGCCGCTGATGATCGTGGCGCTCATCGTCGGTCTCGCGGTCTCGCTGTTCCAGGCGCTGACGCAGATCCAGGAACAGACCCTGATCTACGTGCCGAAGATCGTCGCCGTGTTCGCCGCGCTGCTGTTCATGCTGCCGTTCATGGGCGACGCGCTCGCCTCCTACATGGGCCGCATCGCCGAACGCATCGCGTCCGGCGGGTGAGGCGGCCTTCTGCTATGAAGGGCCATGAACCTCCTCCTGCCCGGCATCGCGGCGGCGTTCCTGCTGACCTTCGGGCGCGTGGGCGTGATGATGATGCTCATGCCGGGCCTCGGCGAGCAGAACATCTCGGCGCGCCTGCGGCTGTCGCTGGCCCTGCTGGTGACGCTGGTGCTGTTTCCCACCGTCCGCCCGCTCCTGCCGGCTACGGGCGGCGCCATCGCGGGGCCGGCGCTGATGGGCGTGCTGTTCGGCGAGATCCTGATCGGTCTGGTGCTCGGGTTGACCGTGCGCATGGTGCTCGCCGCGCTGCAGACGGCGGGCGTGGTGATCTCGCAATCCCTCGGCCTGTCCTACGCCATGACCGTCGACCCGATGACGGCCTCGCAGCAGGTGACGCTCGGCAACTTCCTGTCCCTGCTCGGGGTCACGCTGATCCTGGCGACCGACCTGCACCATCTCGCGCTCGAGGCGATCGGCCGCAGCTACGTGCTTCTTCCACCGAACGACCTGCCGGCCTTCGGCGATGCGGCGCAGCTCGCGATCAAGGCGGTCGCGCGCGGCTTCACCCTCGCCATCCAGATCTCGGCGCCCTTCGTCGCCTTCGGGATCCTGTTCAATCTGGGGCTCGGCGTGCTCTCGCGGCTGATGCCGCAGCTTCAGGTCTTTTTCGTCGCGGTGCCGGCCTCGATCCTGCTCGGCATGCTGATCCTGCTCGCCTCCCTCGGCGTCGTGATGGGGGTCTTTCTGGACGATCTCGGCCGGTATCTCGGGGATCTCGTCGGGCGGTAGCGGGCGCGCCGATGCCGAGCGCGCAGCGCTCCGGAGCCTACTGAGCCATGTCAGAGGGCGCCGACCAGGAAGACAAGACCGAAGAACCGTCCCAACGGCGCATCGATCAGGCGATCGAGAAGGGCAACGTCGCGAACTCGGTCGAGATCAACACCTTCTTCATGCTGGGGGCCTTCACCCTGGCACTGATGCTCGCGGCCGGTCCGGTGGCGACGAAGCTGATGACCGACATCCGCGGCTTCCTGGCGCATGCCCACGCCATCCCGTCGGATCCGCAGGCCTTTGCCGGGCTCGCGGGCCGCGTCCTGATCATCTTCCTGCAGGCTATCGCGATCCCGGCTGCGATGGTCGCCACCGCGGCGCTGGCGGCGGGCATGATCCAGCATCCGCCGGTCTTCACGGCGCAGAGCCTCGCCCCGAAATTCGAGCGGATCTCGCCGATGGCCGGCATGAAGCGCCTGCTCGGCATCGAGGCCTTCGTCCAGTTCGGCAAGGGACTGGCGAAGCTCGGCGTGGTCGGCGTGGTCGGCGGCACCATCCTGTGGGGCCAGCACGACCGGCTCGAGGCCTTCGCGCAGCTCGATCCGGCCGCGGGCCTGCGGGCGGTGCTGGCGCTCGCCCTCAAGATGATGGGCGGCGTGCTCGCGGCCTATGTCGCGATCGCGCTCGGCGATGCGCTCTACCAGCGCCACCGTTGGCGGAGCCGCCTGCGGATGACGAAGGAAGAGCTGAAGCAGGAGCACAAGGAGAGCGAGGGCAGCCCCGAGGTGAAGGGCCGGCGCAAGCAGCTCATGCATCAGCGGGTGAAGAAGCGGATGATGGCCGCCGTGCCCACCGCCACCGTCATCATCACCAACCCGACCCACTACGCCGTGGCGCTCCGCTACGAGCCGGGCATGGGCGCGCCGATCTGCGTCGCCAAGGGCGTCGATTCCCTCGCCTTCCGCATCCGCGCGGTCGCCACCGAGGCGGGCGTGCCGGTGCTGGAGAATCCGCCGCTGGCCCGCGCGCTGCACGCCACGGTCGAGATCGACGACGAGATCCCGGCTGAGCATTATCGCGCGGTTGCGGAGGTGATCGGTTTCGTGCTTCGCCTGCGCAAACGGGCGGCGTGACGCGACGGGCCGTACCGGCGCGGAACGCCACGGTTTATCCACCTTTTTTCGCGAGACTTTTCCGTCGCTTCGCTGACGTTTCCGCCGGGCCCGTGCGGGCGGCAGGACAGGGCTCGACGGATGGATGGGGCCTGATGGCTGAGGAGAGCGCAGCAGCGGCGGCAGCCCCCGGGGCGACGTCGATCGACCGGTCGGAGCGGCCCGGCCGCGTCGGCCTGCTGCTGATGCTGGCGGGGCTACTCGTCGGCGCGGCGGTGGGCCTGTCCTTCGTTGCCAGCGACCAGGCGCAGCCGCTGATCCTCGGCCTGCTGGCCCTGCTCGCGATGGCCGGCGTCTTCTTCCTGTTCGCCCTGGCGATCGGCGCGCTGCAGCTCGCCGGCCGCTCGGGCCGCGACGACATCACCCGTGGCATCGTCGACGCGGCGCCGGAGGGCACCGTCGTGGTCGAGGAGGGCGGCCGCCTGATCTACGCCAACGAGGCCTATATGCGGCTCGCCGGCGGCGACAGCTTCAACACGCTGCGCCCGGTGGAGCGCATCTTCGTCGGCGCGCCGGAGGTGTCCGAGGCAGTCTACCGCCTCGCCCAGGCCGCCCGCGACGACCGTGGCCACACGGAAGAGATCCGCATGGCTCCGCCCCCCGTGGGCGCGGCCGAACGCGACGCCGCCTGGTATCGCATCTCCGTGCGGTCGGTCGCCCGCCACGGCCGCAACGCCGCGCTCTGGACGGTCAGCGACATCACCCACGAGCGCGAGCGCCAGGAGAACGTCTTCCAGGAACTCCAGCACGCGATCGACTATCTCGACCACGCGCCGGCCGGCTTCCTTTCGATCGATGGCGCCGGCTCGGTCGTCTACATGAACGCGACGCTGGCCTCCTGGCTCGGCTACGACCTCGCCACGGTCGGCTCGGGCGGCCTGAAGCTCCTCGAGATCGCGCCGGGGGCCGACGTGTTCACCGGCGCGGCCGGGATGCCGGGCGAGGTCCGCACCGACCGCTTCGACATCGACCTGCGCCGCCGCAACGGCCATCCGCTGCCCGCGCGCCTCTACCACCGCGTCGCCTACGGCCAGGACGGCAAGCCCGGCCCCTCGCGGACCTTCGTGCTGAACCGCTCGGCCGGCGCCGAAAGCGACGAGCCGCAGCGCGCGGCGGAGGTGCGGCTCGCGCGCTTCCTCAACAACAGCCCGATCGCCATCGCCACCGTCGACCGCGACGGCCGGGTCGCCCGCGCCAACGCCTCGTTCGTGCGGCTCTTCACCGCCATGCCGCGCCAGCCCGGCGAGGGCGCGGCCAGCGACGCGCCCGAGCCGATGATGCGCGAGGCGGTGTTGGAGCGCGACCGCGGCACGCTGGAGGCCGCGCTGATCAAGGCCGCCAGCGGCACCGGCGAGATCGAGCCGATCGAGGTGGCCCTGGCCGGCCCGGGCAACCGCTCGGTCCGCGTCTGGATGAGCCCGGCCGACGGCGACGCGCCGCAGGCGGCCAAGGAGGCTGCCAAGGACGGATCGAAGGACAGCGCGCCCGCGCAGACCGACCGCGAGCGCGTGATCCTCTACGCCCTCGACACCACCGCCCAGCGCCAGCTCGAACAGCAGGTCGCCCAGGCCCAGAAGATGGACACCGTCGGCCAGCTCGCCGGCGGCATCGCGCACGATTTCAACAACGTCCTCCAGGCGATCATCGGCTACTCGGACCTGCTGCTCGCGAGCCACAGGCCGACCGACCACGCCTTCCAGGACATCATGCAGATCAAGCAGAACGCGAACCGGGCCGCGAGCCTGGTGCGCCAGCTGCTGGCTTTCTCGCGCCGCCAGACCCTGCGGCCGGAGGTCATGAGCGTCGGCGAGGCGCTGGCCGACCTGACCCTGCTGCTGAAGCGCCTCCTCGGCGAGCGCGTGGCGCTGGACCTCAAGCATGGGCGCGACATCTGGCCGGTGAAGGCCGACGTGAACCAGTTCGAGCAGGTGATCGTGAACCTCGCGGTCAACGCCCGCGACGCCATGCCGACCGGCGGCAAGCTGCTGATCCGTACCGCCAACGTCACGGAGGGCGAAGCGCGCCCGGCCGAGGTGTCGGCCGGCGAGCACGTGCTGATCGAGGTGCTCGACACCGGCGAGGGCATCCCGCCCGAGATCATGGAGAAGATCTTCGAGCCGTTCTTCACCACCAAGGAGATCGGCAAGGGTACCGGCCTCGGCCTCTCGACGGTGTTCGGCATCGTCAAGCAGTCGGGCGGCACCCTCGACGTCCAGTCGACGGTCGGCGAGGGCACCGCCTTCCGGATCTACCTCCCGCGCCACATCCCCGAGGCCGAGCCCGCCGTCGACGAGACCGCCGTGCCGGCGATCGAGCCGCCGCCGCGCCCCGCCACCTCGGCCAAGATCGCGAAGGAGCGCCTGAGCGAGGCGCTGCAGAAGCCTGCCCCGATGGGCACGCCCTCAGCACCTCCCGCCGCCGACACCACGGGGCAGGCGACGATCCTCCTCGTCGAGGACGAGGATCCGGTGCGTGCCGTGAACTCCCGCGCGTTGATGGCCCGCGGCTACACCGTGCTCGCGGCAGCCTCCGGCCCCGAAGCCCTGCGCCTGATGGAGGAGCACGACTACGCCGTCGACCTCGTCGTCTCGGACGTGGTGATGCCGGAGATGGACGGGCCGACCCTGCTGCGCGAGCTGCGCAAGCACCGGCCCGACCTCAAGGTGATCTTCGTCTCGGGCTACGCGGAGGACGTCTTCCGCAAGAACCTGCACGAGGGCGAGTCCTTCGACTACCTCGCCAAGCCGTTCAGCCTGAAGCAACTGGTCGAGACGGTGAAGACGACGCTGGCGGTGTGAGGCAGTTTCCGATTGATCGAAGCGGTCTTCGTGCATCTCCTCGCCCGCTGGGCGAGGGGGACCGTGCGAAGCGCGGTGGAGTGGGCCGCACCACGCCCGGTACTGAGAAACGACAGTGCCGCCCCCTCCGTCCGCTTCGCGGCCACCTCCCCCAAAGGTGGAGGAGACGCGCGAGCCATGCCGAACGATTCAGCCGGAAACGGTATAAATGCGGCCGGTACCCCGCCCGTCATCGCGAGCGCAGCGAAGCGATCCAGGGCCAACACGCAGGTCGTCGCGGATGTGGCCCTGGATCGCTTCGCTGCGCGCGCGATGACGGAGACCCGAACCGCCTTACGCGGTTCCGTCCCGCAGCTGCCGCCGGATGATCTTGCCCGTCGTTGTCATCGGCAGGGCGTCGAGGAAGGCGACCTCACGCGGATACTCGTGCGCCGACAGGTTCTTACGCGCGAAGGCCTGAATCTCGGCGGCGAGGTCATCCGAAGCGACGAACCCTTCGCGCAAGACTACGAACGCCTTCACGATCTCGGTGCGCAGCGCATCCGGCTTGCCGACGGCCGCTGCGAGGGCCACCGCAGGGTGGCGCAGCAGGCAATCCTCGATCTCGGTCGGGCCGATGCGGTACGCAGCCGAGGTGATGAGGTCGTCGTCGCGGCCGACGAAGTGGACGTAGCCGTCGGCGTCGCGCCGGGCGGTGTCGCCGGTCATCCACCAGCCGTCCCTGAATTTTTTAGCGGTCGCCTCGGGCTGGTTCCAGTAGCCGAGGAAGAGCACCGGGTCGGGCGCCTTCACGGCGATCTCGCCGGCCTCGTCGACCGCCGTCTCACTCCCATCATCGCGCAGGATCGCGACGCGGTGGCCAGGGACCGGCATGCCGGTGGAGCCGGGGCGCGCCACGCCGGCGCGGGCGCAGGAGGCGAGGACGAGGTTGCACTCGGTCTGCCCGTAGGCTTCGCCGATGGTGAGCCCCAGCGCATCCCGCGCCCAGGCGAAGGTCTCCGGCCCCAGGGCCTCGCCGGCCGAGGCGATGTTGCGCAGCGCGGAGAGGTCGAAGGTTTCGCGCGGCCGCGCGACGCCCCGCAGCATCCGCAGGGCGGTGGGCGGCAGGAAGGCGTTGGTGACGCGCAAGTCCGCGATCAGCCGGAACGCCGCCTCCGGCTCGAAGCGGCCGAGCGGCCGCGCCACCACCGGCATGCCCCGGCGCAGGCTCGGCATCAGTACGTTGAGCAGCCCCCCGGCCCAGGCCCAGTCGGACGGCGTCCACATCAGGCCGCCGCCTTCGGCCGGAAAATCGTGCATCATCGCCCAGCCCGGCAGGTGGCCGAGGAGCACGCGGTGGCCGTGCAGCGCGCCCTTGGCGAGGCCGGTCGTGCCGGAGGTGTAGACCATCAGCGCCGGATCGTCGGGGCCGGTGTCGTGTGTCGCGAAGTCGGGCGAGGCCTCCGCCAGCAGCTCCGAATAGCTCTCGGCCCCGTCGGACGGTCCATCGACCGAGACAACGACGAAAAGGTCCGGCAGCGCGTTGCGGATCGGCTCCAGCTTGGCGAGGCCGGCCGCGTTGGTGACGACGGCGCGCGCGCCGGAATCCGTCAGCCGGTAGCGTAGCGCCTCCGCACCGAACAGCCCGGCCAGCGGCAGGGCGATGGCGCCGAGGCGGTACGCGGCCAGGTGCGCGACCACCACCGCCGCCGATTGCGGCAGCAGAACCGCGATCCGGTCGCCCGGCCCGATGCCGCGTGCTGCGAGGGCGTTGGCGAGGCGGCTCGAATCCTCCCGCAACCGCCCGTAGCTCACCGGCGCGGCGGCGCCAGCCTCCGAGACCTCCAGGATCGCCGTGCGGTCTGGTTCGGGCGCCGCCCAGCGGTCGCAGACGTCGGCCGCGATGTTGTAGCGGTCGGGGATGTCCCAGGAGAACCCGGCGACGAGCGCCGCATGGTCGGAGGCGGGGGTCAGCACGTGCGTCGGGTCGCTAGTCTGCGCGAGGCGGGAAACCGCCCTTGAAGGCGAAGTCGCCGATCGGGCGGCGGCCGTTCGGCTTGCCGCGCTCGCGCTCCTCCTCGGTGAGGCTGTCATGCGGCGTCTTGCGGCCGATGGCGATGGCCGCCTCGATGCGGTGATCCGCCGGCAGCCGCAGCACCTCCGGCGCGCGCTCCCTGTCGAAGCCGCCCATGGCGTGCGCGTGCCAGCCCTGCCGGGTCGCCTGCAGCGCGAGGCTCTGCCAGGCCGCGCCCGCGTCGAAGGAGTGGCTGGCGGAGGGCTTCAGTTCGTCGCCGACCTTCATCTTCTCGCTCGAGGCGATGAACAGGATCGCGCCGGTATCCTTCACCCATTTCTGGTTTCCGGGCAGGATCAGGTCGAAGAACGTCTGCCACTCGGGCGTGCCGCGCAGCGCATAGGCGAAGCGCCAGGGCTGCGAGTTGTAGGAAGACGGCGACCAGCGCGCCGCCTCGAACATCCGCAACAGCTCGGATTCCGGCACGGCCTCGCCGGTGAAGGCACGCGGCGACCAGCGCTCGATGAAGAACGGCTCTATGGCGTGGTCGGGCTGGCGCGGGTTCGGTTCTGTCACGGGGCGTCGTCTCCTGGGCAGTGGCGGTCGACGCCACCTATGCCACGGGGAAAAGCCGCTCGACAGGGGCACCTTTGGCGGGGCGCACTGCTCTCGGCCGCTCTTCACGGACAACTGGCGCCGGCGGCACACCGCGGGTTTCTTGGTCCTGCGGCGCTGCGCTCCGTCGTCGTCCCTGGCGAAGTCGCGCGCGCCCGCTAGTTCCGGCCTGTCGCGCGAGGCGTTCGCTGCAGAAGCGCCCGCGCCGGAGGACGTCCCATGATCAGATCCGCATTCTGCGCCGCCACGCTTCTGGCGCTGACGGCCACGGCCGCGCCTGCGCTCGAAGTGGTCAAGGCGATCACCGTCGCTGCGCCACCCGACAAGGTTTGGGACACCATCGGCAATTTCTGCGGTATCGGCGACTGGCATCCGGCCATCGAGAACTGCGAGGCCTCGATGCAGGACGGCAAGCCGATCCGAAAGCTGACCCTGAAGGGCGGCGGCGGCACCATCGTCGAGACCGAGCTGTCCCGCAGCGACGACAAGATGAGCTACAGCTACGCGATCCTCGACGGCCCCCTGCCGGTGGCCGGCTACATCTCGACCCTGGCCGTCACGCCCGGCGGCGAGGGCTCGCGGGTGACGTGGTTCGGGGTGTTCGAGGCCAAAGGCGCGGACGACGCCAAGGCGACGGCGACGATCGCGGGAATTTACGAAGCCGGGCTCGCGTCCCTCGCCGAAAAAGCCAAGGCCGCGAAGTGATCCACACGTCTTCGTGACGGTCACACGGCCGCGCTGCCATCCTAAAGACACCGGCGAGCGAAACCTGCGCGCATGATTCGACGCCTCCGCGACCTCTCCGCCGCGCGCCACCGCGAGGCGGGCACCGCCCTTCCTCCGGGCGCCAAGAAAATCGTGAGCTGGAACCTGCTGCGCCGGACCGGCGCGGCGGTGGAGTGCATCGTCGCCCTCGTCGAGCGCGAAAAGCCCGACCTCGTGCTGATGCAGGAGGCGACCGAGGGCATCGCGGCAATTACCGACCGCATCGGCGGCGTCTTTGCGCGCGCACCTTTGCCCGGCCGGATTCACGGCCCGGCGATCTGGAGCCGCGAGCCCTGGGCGACGCCGCCGGAGGTGGTGACTCTGCCCTCCGGGATCATCGTCGACCGGGTCTGCCAGGTGCTCGACCTCGGCGATTTCGGCGTCGCCAACGTGCATCTCTCGCACGGTCAGATGCTGAACCGGCGCCAGCTCCGCCGCATCGAGCAGCACCTGCCGGCCCGCGCCGCGGTGCTCGGCGACTACAACATCGTTGGGCCGGCCCTGCTGCCGGGTTTTCGCGACGTCGGTCCCCGGCGGTCGACGCATGCCATGATCGGGGTCGCGCCTTTGCGCCTCGACCGCTGTCTCGTGCGCGGCCTCGTCTGCCACGAACGCGCTGTGCTGCCGCGCGGGCTCTCGGACCATCGCCCGATCGTGGTGCACCTCGCGCCAGCCACGGAGGACGCTCCGCAGCGCCGGCGGATCAGAGATATGGCAGCAGCAGTCGCACGGCTGCATCGCGAAGGCGGACGGGCAATCCGCGGGCGTCGAGATCGGCCTGCGTCAGCTGTGTCTCCCGTTTCGCCTGGATGAAGTCGTCCAGGCGTTCGGCGAGCGCCGTGTCGTAGACCTCGACGTTCAACTCGAAATTCAGCCGGAAGCTGCGCGAATCCCAGTTCGCGCTGCCGATGAAGCTCCATTCCCGGTCGATCACCAGTGCCTTCGAATGATCGAAGGGCGGCTCGTCGAGCCAGATCCGCACGCCGGATTCGAGCAGCGGCCCGACATGCGCCCGCGTCGCGAAATCGACGAAGCGGTGATCGCTGCGCCGGGGGATGACCACGTCCACAGCGATCCCGCGCGCGGCGGCGAGGCCGAGCGCGCTGGTGATCAGCTCGTTGGGCAGGAAATACGGCGTCGTCAGGCGGATCGACCTGCGCGCACACGTGATCCCCTGAAGGATCACGGTCGCGATCTTCTCGATGTCGGCATCCGGCCCCGAGGTCACCACCCGCGCGGTGATCTCCCCGACGGGCGTCAGCGGCGGCAGCCAGCGTTCGCCTTCGAGCTCCTCGCCCGAGACGAAGGCCCAGTCCGTGGCGAAGGCCTGGGCGAGCTGTTCGACCACCGGACCCTCGATCCGGAAATGCGTGTCGCGGATCGGGAAGCTCGGCTTGGTCGCCAGCCGGTTGCCGTCGGAGACGTTGACGCCGCCGGTGAAGGCGACGCCCCCGTCGACGATGAGGACCTTCTTGTGGGTGCGCAGGTTCAGGAACGGCATCCGCCAGGGCAGGGCCGAATGCATGAACAGCCCCGCCGTCACCCCGGCGCGGGTCAGGTGCCGCCACGCGGCGGGCCTGAAATAGCCGCTGCCGATGCCGTCGACGATCACCCGCACCTCGGCGCCGCGCGCCTTGGCCGCGCTCAGCGCCGCGATGAACTCCCGGCCGATGGCGTCGTCGCGAAAGATGTAGCTCGACATGGCCACGCTCTGGCGCGCGCTGCCGATCGCCGCCAGCATCGCCGGATAGGCCTCGTCGCCGTTGCGGAACACGGCGATGGCGGTGCCGGCCACGGTCGGCAGCCCGGTGACCGCACGTACGGCCCGGTCGAGGGCCGCATAGGCCTCCGGTACGACGGCGGTGGCCTGGGGGGTCTCGTCGATCTGCTGGGAGGGCTTGCGCTTGAGCTTGCGCGCCCGGCGCTCGACCCGGTTGATGCCGAAGGTGAGGTAGAAGGCGCTGCCGAAGACCGGCGCCAGCCAGGCGAGCCCGATCCAGCCGATCGCCGCGCCGACCACCCTCTTGCGCAGCAGTACGTGCATGCTCACGGCCAGCGAAAAGCCCACGCCGAGCAGCGCGAGCACGTCCGTGCGAACGGACGCCGTCGCTTCGAGCCATCGATAGAGGGCTTCTTCCAAGGCGCTCGCTCGGTTCTACCTGATCCCGTGCCATACGGCAGGCACGCGTGCCGGGGAATAGAGCGCGGATCGCCATCGACCGGGCGCGGGGCGGATGCACCGCAAAACGCAGGAACCCCGCCGTGAAGCGGAGTTTTCGCGGTGGCGGAAAGCGTGCCTACCAGCGGTAGGTCAGGGTGCCGAAGACGCTGCGGCGGAAGCCCTCGAAGATGTAGCCCGTGTAGAAGCCGGCGTTGAAGTAGCGCTGGTCGAACAGGTTGGTGGCGTTCACGGAGAGCACGGCGCCCTTCCAGGCCGGATCGAGCTGGGCGAGGTCGTAGCTCAGCGATGCGTCGACCAGGGCATAGGACGGGATGTCGTCGACGTTGTTGGCGTCGGTGCGCTGCCCGATGTAGCGTACGCCGGCTCCAGCCCGGAAGCCGCCGAAGGGCGAACCCAGCGGGAAGGCATAGTCGGCAAACAGAGAGACGCTGTTGTTCGGGGCGTTCGGCAGCCGATTGCCGACGAGTGCCGGATTCGTCGGGTTCTTGGTGACTGCCGTCTCGAGATGCGCGTAGCCGAATACCAGGTTGAACCCCTCGAAGAGATTCGCCTTGCCCTCGAGCTCGAAGCCCCGCGAGACCGCCTCGCCGGTCTGGATGAAGAAGCCGGGATTGAGCGGGTCGGCCAGCGGGATGTTGGTCTGGGTGATCTCGAAATAGGAGGCCGTGTAGAGCTGGTTGGTGCCCACCGGCTGCCACTTCACGCCGCCCTCGACCTGCTTCGCCTCGCGGGGGTCGAGCGCCGCGCCGCTGGCGCGCTGCCCGGCGATCTGCGGGTTGAACGAGGTCGAGTACGACGCGTAGGGCACCACGCCGAAATCGAACTCGTAGCCCAAAGCCACGCGATAGCTCAGGGCGGAGAAGCTCTGCTGGCTCACCGTCGTCCGGTTCAAGGTCGGGAGCGGCAGGTTCGGGAAGTTGAAGGTCGTGCGGATTTCCTGGTCGACCCAGTCGTTGCGCACGCTGCCCGTCAGGATGAAGCCGTTCCACTTCATCTGGTCCTGGAAGTAGGCGCCGGTCTGCTGCTGCGAGGCGCGCGTGCCGACATTCGTGCGCAGCGGGAAGGCGATCGAGAGGTCGTAGACCGGGTTATACAGGTCGATCAGCCGGTTGGCGGCAGCCGTCGGGTAGCCGTTCGGAAACGTCCGTGCGTCGCGGCGGTAGTAGTTCTGGAAGTCGACGCCGAAGACGACGTTGTGCTGGACGCCGAACGTATCGAACTGGCCCTCGACGTGGTTGTCGGTGAGTAGGCCCTGACTCGATTGATCGCGGAGATAGGGGAAGACGGAGACCGAGAGGAAATTCGCGGGCGTCATGGCCGGCGCGGCGCCGGTGGCGTCGTATTTCGAGGTGGTCTCGTAGGCCCTGAACGCGGAATGGAAGAGCCAGCCCGGAGCGAAGGTATGGTCGAAGATGTAGCCGGCCTCCTTGTTCTCCAGGAGGCCGGTGTTGAAGTTCGGCTGTCCGACGAAGAGGTCGCGCTGGTAGAAACCGCGGGCGCTTGGGATAATCGAGCCGACGATCGGCAGGCTCTGCTCGGAGCCGCCGCCGCGATATTCGGCATATTTCGCGAGCACGGTGAGCGAGGTGTCGGAATCGGGACGCCACGTCACGGAGGGGGCAATGAAGGTGCGGTCGTCCGGCGTGAACTTGACCTGGCTGTCGGCGTTCCGGACGAGGCCGGTGATGCGGTAGGCGAAGTCCGGCGCGCCCTCGACGGGGCCGGTCAGGTCGAAGCCGGCCTGGATGCGATTGCGGTTGCCGCCCTGGATGAAGACCTCGTTGAACGGCGTGAAGCTCGGGCGCTTCGAGACGAGGTTGATGATGCCGCCGGGCTGCCCGGCACCGTAGAGCACCGAGATCGGGCCCTTGATCACGTCGATGCGCTCGTAGGCGTAGGGCTCGATGTTCTGGTCGAACGAGTTGAAGCCGTAGCGCAGGCCGTCCTCGTAGACGTTGTCGAAGTTGTTGGCGTTGAAGCCGCGCAGCGTGAAGGTCGGGCCGCCCTGGCCGCCGGGATAATCCACGGCCTGGACGTTCGGCGTGTAGGCCACTGCCGTGTTGATGTCCTGCACACCGCGGACGTCGAGTTCCTCGCGGGTGATGACGCTCACCGTGGCCGGCGTCTCGAGGATCGAGTCGTTGCCCTTCATGCCCGCCGTCGAGCGCGTGGCGACGAAGCCCTTGGTGCCGAAGGTCGGGAGCTGGCCTTCGACCGAGATCTCGTCGAGGGTCGTCGTGCTGCCCGCGACGGGGCCTGGGGTGTTCGAGGTCCCCGGCGGCTTCGACGCCTGGGCCTGGGCCGACGCGAGGCCGGCGAGCAGCGCCGCCGCGGCGACACCGGCCATCAGGCCGTGATGAATGCCGCGACGTCCGCAGACGCCGTCCCGTGTCGTGCGCATGATGCCAGCCCCGTCTGCATTCCAGATCTGCATGACGGACACCAATCCGACCGCAGATTGAACGGATTCAGTAACGGGACAGGAATGCTCTGCAATTCCAGCAGTTTGGACAGAATCTAAAACTGCCCTTCATCGTTAAGCCGGACACATCGTCCGAACAACGGTCAAGCTCTTGTCGTGACGTGTGTCTTCGGTTGCGCGCTCATGCGCCCGGACAAGGCCAAAGGCGCTTCAAAGGCCGCGAGGCACGTGTGGATCGTGTCGACGGCGCAACACTTGAGCGCAGCACTTGGCGCAGGGAGGCCGGCCGATACCCGGCCTCGAACATGGTCCGGGGATGGACTATTTGGCGGCGAGCCTCGCGGCTGCGGTGCCGATCTCCGCACCGTCGCCGTTGGCGCTGAGGGCGTAGGCGGTCTGGCCCGCACGCCAATAGGCGGTGGCGCCGTCGGTCGAGCGGCTCAGGGCGTCGGAGCCGTTCTTGCCCTCGGCCTTCCGCGTGGCGAAGAGCGACAGGTCGCCGAGCGTCCCCGCGGAGATCGCCACCTCGACGCCGAGCCCTTGCCGCGCCGGGAAGACCTGGACGTCGCGCACGCTCCAGCCGTCGGGAAGCTCCGGCAGGGACAGGCCGGTGGCCGCTTCGAGGTCGGCGCGATCGTAGGTGGAGACCGGGCGCTGCGAATGCGTCTTCGCGCGGATCAGCACGGCCTGACGGGCCCGCTGCGCTTCTTCGAGCAGCGACGGATCGATGGTGGAGGCGTAGGTGTCGGGCACGCCGAAGGTGCCGATATCGGTATGGGCGAGCCACCCGGCCCCGACCAGGACCACGATGGCTGCAGCCCGGCGCATCCGTGCGCCGACCCGCTGCCAGGCCATCGAGCGGTCGAGGCGGCGGGCGGACGTGCGCAGGCGCTCCGGCCCCGCACCCGGCGCATGCGCGAAGATCTCGCGCAGGGCGTCGCGGTCGCGCATGTCGGCCATGACCCGCGCCGCATCCTCGGGATGGCGCGCGAGATGGGCCTCGACATCGAGACGCCGGATCGAATTCAGCTCGCCATCGACGTACGCCGCGAGATCGTTTTCCGTGATCGGGTCGATCATCACGCCACCTGCCTTTCCGGACTATTCCGCCCCGTCATGTCTTGTTTTTCAATTTCGACGATCACGCCTCGCCGACGGCCTGTCTGCGAGACGACGCATCGGCCGATGCCGGTTCGCCGTCGGCCGTCTCCGGGCGTCCGTCGCTCGCAACCAGGCGGAGCTGCGGACGCCCACGCTCAGGAGGGCCGTTGGGGCGCCTCGCGTCGTTGACGGTGTCCTGCACGCGTGTCGGCTCGTTGTCCTCGAAGGCCCGCAGGGCCGCGCGGCCGCGTCCGAGCCGCGACATCAGCGTGCCGATCGGGATGCCGAGCACGGCCGCCGCCTCGGCATAGGCCATGCCCTCGAGGGTTACGAGGTGGAGGGCCGCACGCTGCTCCTCGGGCAAGGTCTCGAAGGCCTTGCGGATCTGCGAGAGGCGGACCTGCCCCTCCTGGGCGGGCAAGGCGACGTCCTCGCTCAGCTGAACCAGCACGTCTGCATGGCGGGCCTCGACCCGCTTGCGGCGCTGCTCGTCGATGAAGACGTTGTGCAGCACCGTCATCATCCAAGTGCGCAGATTGGTGTTGGCCCGCAGCGACCCCTTCGCCTCGAGCGCCCGCACCAGCGTATCGTGGACGAGGTCGTCCGCCTTCAACGAATCGCGGGTGAGCGACCGGGCATACCGCCGCAGCGGCGGCAGCAGATCGACGATGTCGGGTCGCTTGGAGCGCGATCTGTCGAAAATCATAATAGGGAAACGTGCCGATGCCGGGCTTTAATCCCAAGGCCCGCATCGGCACGCCATAGCATGTGCGCCACCGCACGCACACCGGCGCAAGCGGCTGATGCGTCTACTGATACGCGCTCTTCAGATCCAGAGAGCATTCGCGTCCGACGCTGTCGAAGCGCTCCTCGAGCCAGAGCTTCGCCGCTTCGCGCCCCCGGTCGCGCAGGCGCTTGAGACCCTTCCAGCGCGCGTCGAGGCGCGACGAAGCGTCGTAGTCGTCCAGCGCCTCGGTGCCGTCGATGCGATGGACGAAGACGCGGTTGTCCTTCTCGCCGCCCGGCGTCTGCTCGGCGAGCAGCCGGTGCATCACGTCGATGGCACGCAATTCCCGCATCAGGTTGGCGTTGAAGGTGATCTCGTTGAGCCGGTTTTCGATCGCGTCCCGCGTGCGCGGGGTCTCGCAGCGCTCGACCGGGTTGATCTGCACGATCAGGATGTCGCGGGTGCGTGCCCCATCGGCGTCGTCCTGGTGCAGGGGATAGAGCGCCGGATTGCCGAGATAGCCGCCGTCCCAATAGGGCACGCCGTCGATCTCCACCGCCTGGAACACTGTGGGCAAGCAGGCCGACGCCATCAAGTGGTCGGGGGTGAGCCCGTCGCGCTCGAACAGCGTGAGCTTGCCGGTCCAGACGTTCGTCGCCGAGACGTAGACCTGGGCGGTGTCGGCCGCGCGCAGTCGCCCGAAATCGACGGTCTTCACCAGGGCCTTGCGCAGCGGATTGTAGTTCAGCGGATTGGAGACGTAGGGGCTCGGCGCGAACGCCTTCATCCAGAAGTCGAAGACGGGATTGTCCTGGAACATCCCGAACAGGCCGCTGACCACGCGGCGCTGCGAGGGCAGCATCGCACCGTCCAGGCTGGCATTGTGCCAGAAGGTCTCGAGCGCCACACGCGCGCCGTCCGGGCCGCCCGCGAGCCAGCCGTCGACCAGCACCACCGCGTTCATGGCGCCGGCGCTCGCACCGGTGACCGCGTCGAAGGCGAGACGCCCGTCCTCGATCAGGGCGTCGAGCACGCCCCAGGTGAAGGCGCCGTGCGCGCCGCCGCCCTGAAGCGCCAGCGCCACGGTTTTCTCGGCCCGCGGGCCGGCCAGGATACGCCCCTTGCCGTCGAAGGGCTTCGGCTGCTCCGTGCCCTGGACCGCTCCCTCGGGGACGACGGTGTAGGGGGGCGTCGTGTCGGACGTGGTGCCGGCGTAATCCATGCGAACCTCGCGACGGGATGTTGCAACGCAAACCGTAATGCTGCGCAGCAATAAATGGTCTTGAGGCCCGCTGGTTCAAATGGTGGAGCGCATGGCTGTCCGTCGTGGTTCCTCCTTGAAAGGCCGGACACCGGACCCTTCCTCCACGATCCTGCTGCATTGCGGCAACAGCTGCCTCCCCGGCTCGACATCGCGCCTGGGATGCGACATGAAGCGCCCCAAATGCCGGCGTGCCGGCGGTGTCGCCGTCAGCCATGCGTCTTGCATGGTTGACGATGGCTTCGGCCGGTCACAGCTAACTCAGGTCGCGAGTGCTCGCGTCATCGGATAGGATGGCACCCGGGTCAGCCGCCCGACGCCAAGGTCCCAGATGGAAGCCATGGAAGCCCCTGACGCCCTCTCGAATCCGATCGCTCCCGAAAGCCCCAACATGACGGGTCCGGAGGTGGCAGGTCCATTGCCACGCCACCGCTCGGTGGGCGTCACGGTCGGGCACGGCGAAGGTGCAGTCACCGTCGGCGGCGGCGCGCCCATCGTCGTTCAGTCGATGACGAATACCGATACGGCGGATATCGACGGCACCGTGGCCCAGGTCGCGCAACTCTCGCGCGCCGGCTCCGAACTCGTCCGCATCACCGTCGACCGCGACGAGGCGGCGGCGGCCGTGCCGAAGATCCGCGAACGGCTCGACCGGATCGGCTGCTTCGTCCCGCTCGTCGGCGACTTCCATTACATCGGCCACAAGCTGCTGACGGACCACCCGGCCTGCGCCGAGGCGCTGGCCAAGTACCGGATCAACCCCGGCAACGTCGGCTTCAAGGCCAAGAAGGACGTCCAGTTCTCGACCATCGTCGAGCAGGCGATCCGCTACAACAAGACCGTCCGCATCGGCGCGAACTGGGGCTCCCTCGACGGCGAGCTCCTGACCCACCTGATGGACGAGAACGCCCGGTCGGCCCGCCCCATCGATGCCCGCGCCGTGATGCGGGAGGCCATGGTGCAGTCGGCGCTCGGCTCGGCCGACCGCGCGGTGGCACTCGGCCTGCCCCAGGACAAGATCATCCTGTCGGCAAAAGTCTCGGCGGTGCAGGACCTGATCGCGGTCTACCGCGAGGTCGCCCGCCGCTCGGACTACGCGATCCATCTCGGCCTGACCGAGGCCGGCATGGGCTCGAAGGGCCTCGTCGCGGCCTCCGCCGCCATCGGCGTGCTGCTCCAGGAAGGCATCGGCGACACGATCCGCTACTCGCTGACCCCTGAGCCCGGCGGCGACCGGACCGTCGAGGTCAAGGCGGCGCAGGAACTCCTGCAGACCATGGGGTTCCGGACGTTCGTGCCGATGGTCGCGGCCTGCCCCGGCTGCGGCCGCACCACCTCGACCACGTTCCAGGAACTCGCCCGCGACATCCAGAACTGGCTCGTCACCTCCATGCCGGAATGGAAGAAGACATATCCGGGCGTCGAGGGCCTCAACGTTGCGGTGATGGGCTGCATCGTGAACGGCCCCGGCGAATCGAAGCATGCCGATATCGGCATCTCGCTCCCCGGCACCGGCGAGACCCCTACCGCCCCCGTCTTCATCGACGGCAAGAAGGCGATGACCCTGCGCGGCCCGACGCTTGCCAAGGACTTCGAGGGCATCGTCGTCGACTATATCGAGCGCCGCTTCGGGCAAGGCGCGAGCGGCACCAGCACGCGCGACGCGGCCGAGTGACGGGTCGGCTTCGGCCGCCCCCCTGGTTCTTCCCCGACGCCCGCCGACGCGTATCCGTCATGCCGATCCGGCAGATTCCGCGGTCAGACGCCTGAGCACCGACCGGATCCCATGACCCAACCCGTCACGTCGAGCGTGTCCTCCGGCCCGGCTCCCGGGGAGGGCGGCCCCGTCGCCGCCTCGGCCGGCTCGGTGGACGCCTCCGACGAGGCCGCCTACGGCCATGCCAAGACCGGCTTCTGGTCGCTCGCGGTCGGATCCGTCGGCGTGGTCTACGGCGATATCGGCACGAGCCCGCTCTACGCGTTTCGCGAGGCACTCGCGCCTGCGAGAGCCGACGGCATCCTGCTCGAGGACGAGGTGCTCGGCACCACGTCGCTGATCATCTGGGCGCTGCTGCTGATCGTCACGGTCAAGTACGTCATCATCCTGCTGCGCATGGACAACAAGGGCGAGGGCGGCATCCTCTCGCTGATGGCGCAGGCCCGCCACGCGCTCGGCGGCTCGACCATCGTGTTCATGCTCGGGCTGCTCGGCGCCTCGCTGTTCTACGGCGATTCGGTGATCACGCCGGCGATCTCGGTGCTCTCGGCGGTGGAGGGCCTCAAGCTCGTCACCCCGGCCTTCGAGGAATTCGTGCTGCCGATCACCGTGGTGATCATCCTCGGGCTGTTCCTGGTCCAGAGCCGGGGCACGGCGCGGGTCGCGACCTTCTTCGGGCCGATCATGGTGGTGTGGTTCCTGGCGCTGGCGCTGACGGCGCTGCCGCACGTGGTGGCGAACCCCGTCGTGCTCTGGGCCTTCAATCCCTGGTACGCGGTGCATTACCTGCTCGGGCACGGCACCGGCGCTCTGGTGGCGCTGGGCGCGGTCTTCCTCGCCGTCACCGGCGCCGAGGCGCTGTTTGCCGATCTCGGCCATTTCGGGCGCAAGCCGATTCAGGTCGCCTGGCTCTGCCTCGTCGCCCCCTGCCTCGTCATGAACTATCTCGGCCAGACCGCCCTGGTGCTGGCCAAGCCCGACACGACCGACCCGTTCTACCAGCTGGTGCCGGACTGGGCCCTGATCCCGATGGTGCTGCTCGCCACCATGGCGACGGTGACCGCGAGCCAGGCCGTGCTCACCGGCGCCTTCTCGCTGTCGCGGCAGGCCATCCAGCTCGGCATGCTGCCGCGCATGGAGATCCGCCACACCTCCGAATCGCATTCCGGCCAGATCTACCTGCCGCAGATCAACATGCTGCTCGGCGTCGGCGTCATCATTCTCGCGATCGTCTTCCGCTCGTCCTCCGCCCTGGCCTCGGCCTACGGCATCGCCGTGACCGGGACGATGCTGCTCACGGCGGCCATGGGCTACGTCGTGCTGTGGAAGGTGATGAAGCTGTCGCCGCTGATCGCGGCCGCGATCATGATGCCTTTCATCGTCATCGAGTCGCTGTTTCTGCTCTCGAACCTGATGAAGTTGCACGAGGGCGGCTACGTGCCCCTGCTGCTTGCCGGGGGGCTGATGATCATGATGTGGACCTGGGTCCGCGGCGTCGCGATCCTCACGAAGAAGACCCGCAAGACCGACGTGCCGCTGACCGAACTCGTCGGCATGCTGGAGAAGAGTTCTTCGTACCAGCACGTGAAAGGCACGGCCGTGTTCCTGACGAGCGATCCCGAGATCGCGCCGGCAGCCCTCCTGCACAACATGAAGCACAACAAGGTCGTCCACGAGAAGAACGTGGTGCTGACCATCGAGACGGTCGACACGCCCCGCTTCCCCGACGCCGAGCGCGTGCGCATCGAGCCGGTGGGGCCGCATTTCCACCGCGCCGTGATGAAGTTCGGCTACATGGAGACGCCGAACATCCCCAAGGCGCTGGCGCTGCTGCGCAAGGAGGGCTTCAAGTTCGACATCATGTCGACCTCGTTCTTCCTGTCGCGCCGCTCGATTCGCCCGGCCGCCCATTCCGGCATGCCGCTCTGGCAGGACCGTATCTTCATCACGCTGGCCAAGAACGCCAACGACGCCACCGACTTCTTCCAGATCCCGACCGGCCGCGTGGTGGAGGTCGGGACGCAGGTGACGGTTTAGGAGTGACGGCATGAAGCTCGTCGTGACGGGCGCCGAGGGGCGCATGGGGCGGATGCTGATCCGCGCGGTGGCCGAGGCCGAGGGCTGTACCCTCTCCGGCGCCATCGAGCGCGAGGGCTCGGCCGTCGTCGGCCAGGATGCCGGCACGCTGGCGGGCCTGAGCCCGCTCGGCGTCGCGGTGAGCGACGATCCGCTGCCGGTCTTCGCCGAGGCCGACGCGGTGCTCGACTTCACCGTGCCGAAGGCCACCGTGGCCTTCGCGGACCTCGCCGCACAGGCCCGCATCGTCCACGTCATCGGCACCACCGGCCTGTCGGATGCGGATCTGGAGCGCCTGAAGGCCGCCTCCTACCACGCCCGCATCGTGCGCTCCGGCAACATGTCGCTCGGGGTCAACCTTGTCGCAAGCCTGGTGCGCAAGGTCGCCGCCACCCTCGGCGAAGAATTCGACATCGAGGTGCTGGAGATGCACCACCGCATGAAGGTCGACGCTCCCTCCGGTACCGCCCTGCTGCTCGGCGAGGCCGCCGCCGCGGGCCGCGCCGTGGCGCTCGCCGACACCCGCGTCTCGACCCGCGACGGCCATACCGGCGCCCGCCGCCCCGGCGACATCGGCTTCGCGACCCTGCGCGGCGGCTCGGTCGTCGGCGACCACAGCGTGATCTTCGCCGGCCCCGCCGAGCGCATCACGCTGAGCCACCACGCCGAGGACCGCGCCATCTTCGCCCGCGGCGCCCTGAAGGCCGCGCAATGGGCCTTCGACAAGGAGCCCGGGCTTTATGGGATGGACGACGTGCTGGGGTTGTGAGGCCTTTTGGGAGAGGGATCGAAACCTGACGGATGGAAGCCGTTTCCTGGAGTCGCTTGCGCCCCGACCACGACGTTCCCACCGGCTCACCGACAGCCTGAGAGCGGACGCTTCGACAGCCTTACGCGTCGGTGACACCGGCGCATCCAAGAGATGCGTCACGCGCCTTGCCTCGTGCCCGTCTCGAGAATTGTTGCCATCTTGTGTGCGGGCAGGACGAGATCGGACATCGGAGGTGAAAGATGGACGACAAGGTCACTTGGGAAGCGTTGCACGCGCTTGAAGTTTGGAATTGGCAGAGACCGAACGCCATCGAACCGGCAGACTTCGACAGAGCAATTCAAGCGTGTTTGCCGGTCCTGAGCGACGCGGACGTCGAAACCGCAGACCGAACCTCGACCGCCCTCCGTTCCCTGTACGAACGCTCGAACCACCGCCTCGGGGTGTTTCTGCCCGAGTTCGGCAAGGGGCTGCGCACGACAGACAAATCTCAGCAGCGAGCGCTCTTGGAGCAGGCGATGATCTGGAGCGAGAACAAGCACGAGCGCCTGATCCTCGACAGGTGTTTCAAGCAAATAATGTCGGACGAGGCGGCAGGCCTCTACGACGAACATCTGAGCATCGACGATCTTATCGAAATGGTCGCCACAGCCCACTGGCAGAAGGTCGCGATGGTCGTCGGTCGAATCATGGGTATCCGACCTGGTTTCGTCGACGAGGCTCTCGCAGAGCGTGTGAGAGCTCTCGTCGATCGTGGCGTGCTGGAAGCGCAAGGGGATCTGTCGAACATGCGCCATAGCGAGGTTCGTCTGGCGAATTCCTGACGATGCGGATCGGACACGGCGCGATGCTGATCGCGCTACGGCCGCTCTCGCAATCATGCGCCCCGAAGCGGAGCGCCGCAAAACCACCCGTTGCAACTCCCAGGCACGGATACCGAGCGTCAGAGGCCCACCCCTGGACCAAAGTCGGGGGCCCGGCGTCCGGCCGATGCGCCCCCCGCGCTTGGGCGCGGGCCACGCCTCTGCTAGGAGCCGGCGGTCAGGGCGCGTTCAGGCGCACGCGGCTCTACCCCGCCGCGAGATCATCATCGTCCGGAGTCCACGCTCATGGAGCGCCTGCTCGTCCTCGCTCGCCACGGTCAGAGCGAATGGAACCTCAAGAAGCTGTTCACCGGCTGGCGCGACCCCGACCTCACGGACCTCGGCGTCGAGGAAGCCCGCACGGCCGGGCGCTGGCTCAAGGCGCAGGGGCAGCATTTCGACGTCGCCTTCACCTCGAACCTCAAGCGGGCGCAGCGCACCTGCTCCCTGATGCTGGAGGCGATGGGCCAGAGCGATGTCGAGACGATCCGCAACGAGGCCCTGAACGAGCGCGATTACGGCGATCTCTCGGGCCTCAACAAGGACGACGCTCGCCAGCGCTGGGGCGACGAGCAGGTCCACCAGTGGCGCCGCTCCTACGATGTGCCCCCGCCGGGCGGCGAGAGCCTGAGGGACACCGCCGCGCGGGTGCTGCCCTACTACATCCAGTGCATCCTGCCGCGGGTGATGGCCGGCGAATCGGTCCTGGTGGCCGCGCACGGCAATTCGCTGCGCGCGCTGGTGATGGTGCTCGACGGCATGACCACCAAGACCATCGCAAGCCTGGAGATCGCCACGGGAATTCCCCTGGTCTACCACCTCAAGGGCGACACCACGGTCGAGTCGAAGTCCTCCCTCGACAAGGACATCGACCACGACGTCTGAGCCTCTGCAGCCCGTGGAGCTGGCGCCCGGCCTGATCCACCATCCCGGCTGGCTCGACGACGCGGCGCAGCTGCGCCTCGCGACCGAGCTGGCGGCGGTGTTCGAGGCCGCGCCACCCTACACGCCGCGGATGCCGCGCACGGACAAGCCGTTCTCGGTGCGGATGACGAATTGCGGCCCGCTCGGCTGGGTCTCGGACCGGGCCGGCTACCGCTACCAGCCGACCCATCCCGAGACCGGCTCTCCCTGGCCGGCGATTCCGGACACGGCGTTGCGCGCCTGGAACCTCCTCGGCGGATACCCGGCAGCCCCGCAGGCCTGTCTCGTGAACCTCTACGGCACGGGCGCCCGCATGGGCCTCCACCAGGACCGCGACGAGGACGACCTGTCCGCGCCCGTCGTCTCGCTGTCCCTCGGCGCGACGGCGCTGTTCCGCTACGGTGGCCTGACGCGCTCCGATCCGACCCGCTCGATCCGCCTCGCCGGCGGCGACGCGCTGGTGATCGGCGGCGCCTCGCGGCTGATCCACCACGGCGTCGACCGCCTGATCGACGCGCCGCGGGGGCTTTTCGCCGACGTGGAGCGGCCTGAAGCCGGCCGGCTCGCGCTCCTCCTGCGCCGCCTCCTGCCGGCCGGCGGGCGCTGCAACCTCACGCTGCGCCGCGTCACGCCGCCCTGAAGTCCTTCCGGGCGCTTGACAGCGGGCGGAGACGGGCTGACGCATCGCGGGGTATGGGCCCGGCGGACCGGGCCTTCCGGAGACACGATCCCGATGCCGTTGCGTCCTGCCCTGCGCCGTATCGCCAGCCTCGGCTTGCTGGTTGCCGGCCTCGTCGTGCCCGTTCTCGCGATCGAGGACGCACGCGCCGACGCGACGGTGTTTCCGCCGAGCTCGCGCTTCGGTTTCCAGCCGCCCTCGGACATGGCCCCCTCCAAGCGCTTCATGGGCTTCGAGCGGATGGAGGGCGGCGCCATGGTCTCGGTGGTCGAGCTGCCGGCCGGCGCCTATGCCGAAATCGAAAAGAGCTTCACCGACGACAACCTCAAGAGCCAGGGCTTTGCCGTCGATTCGCGCGAGGCGGTGAAGGTGTCGGGCGGGCTCGACGGCCTCCTGTTCACCGGCGGGCAATCGGTGCCGGCGGCTCCGACGCCCGACGCATCCGGCGCGCCGTCGGCGGAAGCGCCGGCCATCTCCCCCGGCGGCCCGACGATCAAGAAGTGGCTGCTCCTCGTGAACGGCCCCGACGTGACCGGCATCGTCGTCGCGCAGATCACGCCCGGCGCCGAGACCGACGAGACCATCAAGGCCATGCTGCTCGGCGTGACCCTGCGTCCGGCGCTCAGCCTCGACCAGCAGATCGACGCGCTGCCCTTCCGGATCTCCGACCTCGCCGGCTTTCGTCCGGTGCGGGTGCTCGCCGGCAATTCCGTGCTGCTGACCCGCGGGCCGAAGGACCAGCTGGTCAACCTGGAACAGCCGATCCTGGTGCTGGCGCAGGCCGTGCAGCAGCCGCCGGCCGCCGAGCAGCGCGAGGCCTTCGCCCGCGCCGCGCTCTACTCGAACCAGACGATGAAGGACTTCGTCATCGAGCGCTCGCAGAGCTACCGCCAGAACGGCATCGACTGGCACGAGATCGTGGCCCGCGCCAACGACATCCCCACCAGCACGGCGGTGGTCGTCACCCAGACCATCCGCTTCAATCCCGACGGCTACCTGCGCTCGCTCGGCGTCGTCCGCGCCGACCAGCGCGACGAGACGCTGTCGCTGTTCCGGCAGGTCGTGGACAGCGTGCAGTTGCGCTGAGCGTTCAGCCGCGCGTCTGCGTCACCGCCAACTCGGGCTTGTGGTTCAGCGTCTGGAAGACGACGCAGTAGCGCTCGGTGAGCTTGAGAAGCTGGTCGAGCTTCTCCTGCGGCGCGTCGGTGTCCAGCGCGAAGCTCAGGCGGATGGCGCGAAAGCCCACCGGGGCCTCCTTGTCGACGCCGAGCGTACCCCGAAAATCGAGGTCGCCCTCGGCGCTGACCGTGCCGGCGCGCAGCGGGATCTCGAGCGCCGTCGCCACCGCCTTCACGGTCACGCCGGCGCAGGCGACGAGGGCCTCGAGCAGCATGTCCCCCGAGCACAGCTCCAGGCCCGAGCCGCCGGTGGCCGGGTGCAGGCCGGCGACGGCCAGCGCGCGCCCGGTCTCGACCTTGCAGGCGATGGAGGTGTCGTCCAGCGTGCCCTTGGCCTTCAGCGTGACCACGGCCGAATCCGGCGTCTCGCGGTATCGGTTCTTGAGCGGGGCCTGCATCTCGCGCAGAGCAGTGGCGTCCATCGGGCGTGTCCTCGGTTCGGTCGTTGTCGTTCGATGGGTGCGACGTAGCGCAGGTGCGCGCGCTCAGAAAGACCCGCCGCCCGCGAACGCCTCGGCCACCTTCGCCCGCGCCGCGACCGGGCGCAGCGAGCGGTCGAGGGCCGCGAGGATGCCCCGGGTCGCGGCCTCGCTTCCCGGCGCGGTCGGATCGCGCGGGCGGGACATGGGCAGCGCCAGGGTCTCGTCGAGTCGGCCGGGCTTGGGGCGCATCACCACGGCGCGGTCGGCGAGCGCCACCGCCTCGGCGACGTCGTGGGTGACGATGAGCACCGTCGGCCGGACCTCCTCCCACAGGGCGAGGAGATGCCGGTGCAGGTCCTTGCGGGTGAAGGCGTCGAGGGCCGAGAACGGCTCGTCGAGGAGCAGGACGCGGGGGCTCGCCACGAAGGCGCGGGCGATCGCAACGCGCTGCTGCTGCCCGCCGGAGAGCTCGCGCGGCCAGCGGTGGCCGTGCTCCCCGAGCCCGACGCGATCGAGGGCATGCGCGACGCGCTCCTGCCGCTCCGTCCGCGGCCTGTCGGCGAGGCCGAAGCCGACATTGTCGGTGACCGTGAGCCAGGGCAGCAGGCGCGGCTCCTGAAACACCAGCCCGACGCCCGGATGCGGGCCGGCGATGCCCTCGCCGTCGAGGGTGATCCGCCCGGCGCTCGCCGTATCGAGCCCGGCGATCAGGCGCAGCAAGGTGGTCTTGCCGCAACCCGAACCGCCGATCAGGGCGACGATCTCGGCTTTCGCGACCTGAAGGTCGATACGGTCGAGGGCGTGAGTGCCGTCGGCATAGGTCTTGGAGAGGGCGTCGAGGCTCAGCATGGTGGCATTTCGATAGCACGCGGCAGAGGCCGAGGGCATCGCGCGCGGACGGCAGATTCGCGGCGGGCCTGTCGCCCACGGGACATATCCGCCTGGACCTGTGCGGTGCTAAGGCAGCGACGTCCACTCTGCCGGGGTATCGGGCCTTGACCACCATCCTTCGCGGCCTGCTCCTCGCCGCGCTCCTCCTCGGCCCGGCCTCCGCCGCAGACCTGTCGGGAGCCCCGCTCCGGGCGGGCCGCTTCCTCGCCACCTGCGAAGACCTCGGCCAATTCTGCTCCGCCGACGCCTGCGGCCGCAACCAGATCGAGGCGGCGCTGAATTGCAGGGCCGTGTGCCCGAGTTCGGCGATCCTCAGCGTCGTGCCGGGGTCGTGTCCGTCGTTGGTGCGCGATGGGCGGGTTCGGGTGAAGTTGCGGGCGAAGGGGTAGGATCGGTCGACCCCTCAGCCGTCGAGGCCGATTAGTGGTACGCCCTCGGCCAGCGCCGCCTTGATCAACGCGCGATCTGTCGTTGCCAGCGGTAGTTTGGTTCGGACGGCGAGTTCGAGATAAGCCGCGTCATAGAGCGACAGACGGTGGGCTCGCGCGAGGCCGAGCAGAAGCGCTTCGTCCACATCGGATGGCTGCTCGACCTCGAGTTCGGTCAGGAGCGCCAGCGCCTCGACGGTATCGTTCGGGACGATCCGTCCTCGGCGCTCGGCCATAACGAGGATGTTGCGGATCTCGAACCACCAAATGCCCGGAGCGGAAGCCGACTCCGAGGTCAGTCGTGCCGCAACGAGATCGGCGACGGGGTTGCTCTCGTCGGGAAGAACCCAGGCGGCGATGGCCGATGCATCGACCACGAAAGCCATCAGCGCTTGTGGCCTTCGTGACGCCAAGCCGAAATCTCGTCTTGCGTCACCCGGGGCATTCTCCTCCGAAATGCTTCGATGTCACGAAGGACCTCGGCACGGCTCCGAGCAGGCCGCGACTCCGGCACTATCCGCGCCACCGGCCGCCCCTCGCGAGTGATCACGACGGTTTCACCCTTCTCGACCTCGTCGAGCAGATCGGACCAATCGGCCTCGGTAGCCTGGACTTCGCGCATGACAGAATCTCGCGAGCGGTGACGCCGCCCCGATCCTACAGCGTCTCCCGCGCCGTGTCCTGCCAGCGCACCAGCGGGTTGGTGAGCGTCACCAGCAGCGTGTCGGCCAGCTTGCCGACGATGGCGAAGCAGATGATGGCCGCGAGGATCTGGTCGGGCTTGCCGAATTGCTGGCCGTCGACCAGCAGGTAGCCGAGGCCCTCCGAGGCACCCATCAGCTCGGCCGCGACCACGAACAGGAAGCCGAGGCCGAGGCCGGTACGGAGCGCCGTCAGCGTCGCCGGCAGCACCGCCGGCAGCAGGATGCGGCGGGCCAGCGCGGTCTTCGACAGGCGGAAGATGCGGCCGACCTCGACGAGCTTGCGGTCCACCGAGGCAATGGCGGCGGAGACGCCGACATAGACCGGGAAGAACACGCCGACGGCGATGAGCGCGACCTTTGGCGTCTCCAGGATGCCGAACCACAGGATGAACAACGGCACCCAAGCGAGCGACGGTACCGCGCGCAGGGCCTGAAGCGTCGGGTCGATCAGCCAGCGCAGCCAGGGCAGCGTCGCGGTGAGGGTGCCGGCGAGAATGCCCGCCCCCGCACCGAAGGCGAAACCGAGGCCGACGCGGATCAGCGTCGCCTCGACATGCATCCAGAGATCGCCGGAGGCCGCGAGTTGCCAGAGGGTCGCCGCGATGCGGCTCGGCGGCGGGATCAGGCGCCCCTGCGCGAGCCCGGAGCCGACGGCGAGTTCCCAGCCGAGCGCCAGGATCAGCGGCACCGCGAGGCCGAGCCCCCAGCGCAGGGCGGAGCCGGCGCCCCGGAGCGCCTTCGCTCCGGCGGTGACCGCAGGGCCGGGCGGAGCGGCGGAGAGATCGACCTCGGCAGCCAAAGGCGCGGACCCGGAAAAACGTGAAAAAACTAGCGGGCCGGGGGCGGGTTGAAGCGCGTGTCGATCAGCCCGTCGACGGCGGCGGCGACGTCGGTGCCCGCCGGTATCACGCCGGCCTGCTGCAAGGCTATCCCGGCGGCGCGGATCGTCTCGGCCTGTGCAGGGCCGATTGCGGGCTTCGCCAGGTTGGTCCGCTCCAGCTGCCGGGCGATCACCGGGTCGGGCAGCTTCGTCGCCGCGACGAGGGCGGCCTTCAGCGCGTCGGGGTTGGCGAGCGAGTAGGCGCGGGCCTGCTCATAGGCCGCGATCACGGTCCTCACCAGGTCCGGGTGCTCCTTGGCGAAGTCTTCGCGAACATCGAGGACGCCCCACGTGTTCGCCGCGGCATCGCGAAAGAACAGCACGTCGTCGTTCTCGATCTCGGCGGCGGCCATCATCGGGTCGAGGCCGGCCCAGGCGTCGACGTCGCCGCGGTCCAACGCCGTGCGGCCGTCGGCATGCTGCAGCAGGACGAGCTTGGCGTCCTTCTCGGTCAGGCCCGCGCCCTGCAGCGCCCGGATCAGGAAGATGTGCGGATCGGTGCCGCGGGTCACGGCGATGCGCTTGCCCTTGAGGTCGGCGACGCCGCCGATCCCGACATCCTTGCGCGTGACGAGCGCCGTCCATTCCGGCTGCGAGAAGGCGTAGACCACCTTGATCGGATTGCCGTTGATGCGCGCGAGGAGCGCCGCCGCGCCGGCCGACGAGCCGAAATCGATGGCGCCGCCGTTGAGGAATTCCAGCGCCTTGTTCGAGCCGAGCGACTGCACCCAGCGCACCTTGATGCCCTGGGCCTTCAGCGCCTCCTCCAGAAAGCCCTTGTCCTTCAGGACGAGGCTGACCGGGTTGTAGGTCGCCCAGTCGAGCCGGATCTCCTTGACGTCGGCCGCACGGGGCACGGCCGGCATGCCCACAAGCGCGAGGATGCCGGCAAGGGTGCCGGCAAGGGCGGAAAGCAGGATGCGGCGGTCGAGCATGGAGAGGTCCCGGGCAGTCGGTCGTGAAGCGTCGCCGAAGCGAGAAGGCCGAAGCGCTAAGTCACCCCCGCTTGCTCCGTCAAACCGGAATCCGCAAAAGAGAACGATCCTCTTCGACTTTACGTTGCGGCAGACAAGATATCCCAACCAGCTGCGCCCGCTGTCGCGCGGCCCGTAACATGCTAACGGGGCATCATGTTCGATGCCGCACCCGCTCTCGAAAAGGTCCTGGAATCGCTCGACCGGGACGCGCGGGAGCCGACCCGGCTTCGCGCCCTCCTGGTGCCCGAGCTGCGCAAGGTCATCGAGGCCGGGCACAAGGATGCCGAGCGCCAGCTCCTCAAGGATCGCAACGGCATCGCCTGCGCCCGGCGGCTCAGCACCCTGACCGATCACGTCGTCAAGGCGATCTTCGACGCCGTGGTCTGGCGGCTCTACCCGAACGACAACCCCTCCACCGGCGAGCAGCTCGCCATCGTCGCCACCGGCGGCTACGGCCGGGGAACGATGGCGCCGGGCTCGGACATCGATCTGCTGTTCCTGCTGCCCTACAAGCAGACCGCGTGGTCGGAGAGCGTCGTCGAGGCGATGCTCTACGTGCTGTGGGACCTCAAGCTGAAGGTCGGCCACGCCACCCGCTCCGTCGAGGAATGCCTGCGCGAGGGCCGCGCGGACATGACGATCCGCACGGCGCTTCTCGAAGCCCGCTTCCTGTTCGGCTCGCGCACGCTGTTCGAGCAGCTGGTGACGCGCTTCGACGGCGAACTCGTCATGGGCACGGCCGCAGAGTTCGTGGACGCGAAGCTGCGCGAGCGCGACGGCCGCGTCGCCAAGGCCGGCTCGTCGCGGTACCTCGTCGAGCCCAACGTCAAGGACGGCAAAGGGGGGCTGCGCGACCTCAACACCCTGTTCTGGATCGCGAAATACACCTACCGGGTCCGCGATCAGGCCGAACTCGTGAATGCAGGCCTGTTCACGGCAGAGGAATACCGGCTGTTCGAGCGCTGCGACGAGTTCCTCTGGCGGGTGCGCTGCCACATGCACTTCGCCACGGGCCGCGCCGAGGAGCGGCTGTCCTTCGGGCTTCAGCCGAAGATTGCCGAGCGGTTCGGCTTCGGTGCCCGCGGCGGGCTCTCGGGCGTCGAGCGCTTCATGAAGGCGTATTTCCTGGTCGCCAAGGAGGTCGGCGACCTCACCGCCATCGTCTGCTCGGAGCTCGAGGCGCGCCACGCCAAGCGCACGCCCGTGCTCGACCGCTGGATCGGCCGCTTTCGCGATCGCTTCCGCGCCACGACGATCGAGGCCGAGGATTTCCGGATCGACAACGGCCGGGTCAACACCCGCAACGAGGCGACCTTCGAGAGTGACCCGGTCAACCTGATCCGGCTGTTCTGGCTCGCCGACCGCCACAATCTGCCGATCCATCCGGATGCGGCCCGGCTCGCCAACCGCTCCCTCCGGCTCGTCAGCCAGGCCGTGCGGACCGACCCGGAAGCCAACCGGCTGTTTCTCGACATCCTGACCTCGAAGAACGCCCCCGAGACCATCCTGCGGTTGATGAACGAGGCGGGCGTGCTCGGCCGCTTCATCCCGGATTTCCGGCGCATCGTCGCGATGATGCAGTTCAACATGTACCACCACTTCACGGTGGACGAGCACCTGCTGCGGACGCTGGGCGTGCTCGCGGCGATCGATAGCGGCCGGCTGGAGGAGGAGCATCCCCTCGCCTCGCGGCTGATCGGTACGATCCAGAACCGCCGCGCGCTCTTCGTCGCGGTGCTGCTGCACGACATCGCCAAGGGCCGACCCGAGGACCACTCCATCGCCGGCGCGGCCATCGCGAAGAAACTCGCGCCGCGCTTCGGCCTGACCCAGGCCGAGACCGGCACCGTGTCGTGGCTCGTCGAGCATCACCTGCTGATGTCGATGGTCGCCCAGAGCCGCGACCTCTCCGACCCGAAGACCATCGAGAAGTTCGCCGCCGTCGTACAGAGCCTGGAGCGGCTGAAGCTCCTCACCATCCTCACCGTCGCCGACATCAAGGCCGTGGGGCCGGGCACCTGGACGGCCTGGAAGGGCACGCTGCTGCGCACCCTCTACGAGGAGACCGAGGTCTACCTCTCGGGCGGCCATTCCGAGTTCGCCCGCACCGATCGCGTCACGCTGATCCAGATGGCTTTGCGCGAGCGCCTGTCGGACTGGAGCGCGGAGGAGTTCGACGGCTACGCGGCCCGGCACAACCAGGCCTACTGGCTCAAGGTCGACGGCACGCGGCAATTCAAGAATGCCGGCTTCCTGAAAGCCGTGAGCGACGAGGGCCGCACCTCGGCGACCGCCTACGAGACCGACGTGTTTCGCGGCGTCACCGAGCTGACGGTCTACTCGCCCGACCATCCGCGGCTCTTGGCCATCATCACCGGCGCCTGCGCCGCGGCCGGCGGCAACATCGTCGACGCGCAGATCTTCACCACCACCGACGGCTTCGCCCTCGATACGATCTTCATCTCCCGCGCCTTCGAGCGCGACGAGGACGAGATGCGCCGCGCCAAGCGCATCGCCACCGCCATCGAGAAGTCGTTGAAAGGCGAGATCAAGATCGCCGAGCTCGTCGCCGACAAGCACCCGAAGGAGCCGCCAAAGACCTTCCTGGTGCCGCCGGACCTCTCGATCGACAACGCCCTGTCGAGCCGCGAGACCGTGATCGAGATCACCGGCCTCGACCGGCCCGGCCTGCTCTACGAGTTGACCACCGGCATCAACCGGCTCGGCCTGAACATCGTCTCGGCGCACATCGCCACCTTCGGCGAGCGCGCGGTCGACGTGTTCTACGTGGTCGACCTCACCGGCACCCGGGTGATGCAGCCCGATCGCCTCGCCGCGATCCGCGTCGCCGTGATGGAGGTGTTCGCGGGAGACGTCGCCGCGCTCCGGGCCGAGGGCCTCGACGCGCTGGTGGATTCGCCGCCGCCGCGCGAGGCGTGAGCGCCCTCCGACCGGGCCGATCCCCAGGAGCCGTTCTCAGGTGCCGGCCTGCTGGACGATGACGCCCGACCAACCCAGTCCCGCATAGGTCTCGTAGCCCGGCGTGCGGTAGAAGGCCGTGGTGGCGCCGCTACGCGGATCGCGACGATGGCCACTCGCCATCCCGGCCGTGTCGAATTGCAGAGTCTCGGTGAGCACGCCGCGCTGGTCCGAAGCCGCCAGGATCCGGCGATTCGCATCCACCAGCAGGACGCGGGTGCGGGCCTTGTCGGCCGGCGCCACCCGGACGCCCTCGACGATGGCGCGCGCCTGAGGTTCCCAGTCGAAGTGGATCGCCAGAATGCCCAGAGGCCGGCCGTTCGCCATGCCGTCGGCGCTGACCTTGGCGCAGTAGGTGGCGACCTGGGCGCCGTCGAGATGCCCCTGCCGGTGGACTTCACCGGCGACGTAGTCGTCGCCGCTCGCCAGGCGGAGGGCCTGCCGGAACCAGGGTTCGTGGGCCACCGACTGCCCGCGGATTCCCGGATAGCGGTGCTGCCGGCCGTGGGCGATCACCGTTCCGTCGAGATCGCACAGCCAGAGGTCCAGGTAGACGGTGTAGGCGGAAAGAATGATGCCGAACCGCTGCGTCGCGTGGGCGATGCGCTCCGGGTCCGGCGCGGTGGCGCAGTCGACCACGGCGCGATCCGTCGCCCACCAGCGCACGTCGCAGGTGCGCTCATAGAGATTGCGGTCGATCAGTTCGACCGCGTTCAGGGCGAGGTCGACGAGGCGTTCGCCCTGAGCGGTCTCGGTGATCCGCTGCACCAGGTCCTGCAGGCTGTTGATGCGGCCCGCGAGTTCGGCATCGAGGGATCGCGCGATGGCTTCGACTTCGGCGCCGATCGCACGGACCTCCTGAGCAACGACGGAAAAGCCACGGCCCTGCTCGCCGGCTCTGGCCGCTTCGATCAAGGCGTTGAGGGCGAGCATCTTGACCTGCCCGGTGATGGCCTGGATGCGCCGTGTCTTGTCGGCGGCGATGCGCTTCACCTCGGTGGTTTCCGCGGCGACCTGCGCAATCGTCACGGGACCGTTCTCCCGGACGCCCATGAGAGCCGGATTCGATGCCGTCTGCATATCGTCCACGGATCCCGTTGCGGCGTCCTGAGAGAAGTCTGTTCGCATTTTAATCTTAACGAGACGTTGTTCGTCCGATGCCTGTCAGGCTCAGACAAATATGCGGCCCGGGCATCGCGGCTCATCGTACGAAATTTATCCAATCAATCCAGGATAACGGCTGTGATTTACATTATTCAATCATCGATTGTGTTTGGCCCGCAGGTTTCATCTCACAAATCGGCCCCTGGCCAGCCGACATAGCTTGAGGCTCACCGTCCGACATCCATCGATTTGAGACGCTTCGAACATCGGCCACTGTCGTGTTCGCCCGGTCGGATGAACCGCACGGCATGCAACGTCATCGGCAGATACAGACCGGTTCTCGGTCGACGCCCAGAATGGGGTGGCGCGAGAGTGCTCCACGGGAATAACTGCTGCGTTTCGCGCCGTGATTCCGTTCGAGACCTTCGGATCGTCGAAGCCCCTATTCCCGTTGGGACCGTCCGGCGGGCGGGATCGGCAGGCGGACCGGCAGCGGGTCGGATTGCGGCGGAGGTTCCAAGCCTGCGCGCTCCGGCTTACGCGTCCAACTTGATTTCGCGACGCCTGCGCCTGATATCAGCGCCGTTCCCGAACGATTGTTTCGACTGACGAACGGCGATGATGGCAGACCACGACGAGCACGAGGATCGGCGCAACGGAGCGGAGGCGCCGGAGGCCGAAGCGACGGCGATCGACGCCGAGACACTGGCGACGGCTCTCCGCGAACGCGACGAGATGAAGGACCGGCTGCTGCGCACCCTCGCGGAGATGGAGAACCTGCGCCGTCGCACCGAGCGCGAGGTCGTCGATGCCCGCACCTACGCCGTCACCAACTTCGCCCGCGACATCCTCAACGCCGCCGACAACATCCGCCGCGCCCTCGAAAGCGTCCCGGCCGATTCGCGCGATGGAGCCGAGGGCGCCTTCAAGGCGCTGATCGAGGGCATCGAGCTCACCGAGCGCGACTTCGCCAAGACCCTGGAGCGCCACGGCGTGAAGGTGGTTGAGCCCAAGGGCCAGCGCTTCGACCCCAACCGCCATCAGGCGATGTTCGAGGTGCCCGACGCCCAGGTCCCCAACGGCACCGTCGTCCAGGTGATCCAGAGCGGCTACGTCCTCGGCGACCGCACCCTGCGCCCGGCTCTCGTCGGCGTCTCCAAGGGCGGCCCCAAGCCCGAAGCCGCCAAGGACAAGCCCGCCGACGCGGCGTGATGTTCTTGAACGGCTCATCGGCGCGTCCGGCCTGCCAAAAGTGATTGCAGGCGTCTCGCCGGCCCCTCATGCTGCCGGTATCGTCGGTCGCGGGTGGGGGGCCCCTTCTTGGCGAAGCAGGCTGGTCCGGTCGAACGGCATAGCGAGGCGGGTGGCCGCTTTGCTCGGTGCCGACCACCTGGGCGTTGGGATGGAAATCCGGTCCTGCTCAGTCTTCCCTAAGCTGGGCCGCCGGGGCTTTCCTTGCAGGCCATGCGCACGATCGTGAGGGTCGACAGCGTCGCGTCCCACACCGTGACGACGATGCCGTCGCTCGCGGTGACGTTGTCGGGATCCGAGGCATAGACCACGGCGAGGCTGCGCGCCTTGTCGCGGGCGGCTTCGAGGTCGGGAAGGTCCAGGCTTCCGCGCCCCCGGCGTTCTGCGCTGTCATGCACGTCGAAATGGAATCGCGGCATGGGGCTGATCCGCTGCGGCCGGGCGGAAGCGCGGCGCTTGGCCATCGGCGCCCACCTCGTGGCCGATGGTGCAAGACGATATCGCGAGCGTCGGATACCCGACCAATCTTAGCGAAGGCTGCCATCCTCGAACGCGGCACGGTGACGACGAAAAAAGCCGCCTGCCTGATGCGATCAGGCGGGCGGCTCTCGAACACGCCGATGGTCGATCGACACGGAAAGGGGGTCGAAGAACCCCGATTCCGTGGATTACATGCGGTTCATCATCCGGCGGTTCATGTCGCGGCGCATCATCTTGCGCTCCATGTGACGGCGCATCATCTTGCGCTCCATGTGACGGTGCATCATGCGGCGCTCCATGCGGTCCATCCGCACCACCGAGGTGGTCTCGGGAGCGGTCACGCCCATCGGAGCTCCGGGAGCAGCCGAAGCCGAGGTCGCGAGAGCGGCGCCGCCGAGCGATGCCAGAACGGCCACGGCAAAAGTCAGTTTCCTCACGAAGAACTCCAATTCTCTGTCTTCAGGGTAGGGAGACCAATTCGGTCTCCGGTCTTACGCGACCGGAGATGAATCGCACTCGGAGGCTCAACACCTCAGCCCCGATGTCGTTGCATCACGGGATCGGCATCGGCCCGGTTTCTATCGCGAGCCGGGCACGACCTGCGCGACACAACGCGTGGATGCATGCCTGTGGGCAACCTGACGGTGATCCCGTTTCCGGCCGATCGCTGCGGCTTGCCACGCCCCCCTTCCCCGGACGGGTGGGGCGTCGGTGGAACCCGATCCGGGTTCCGGCATGACGACGTCGCGCAGCGTCGAAACGTCTGCGCCATTCACATCGAGTCGTCGGCGAGGCCCTCGTCGCGCTGGATGCCGGATCACCGTCCACCGCGTTCCAGGCGTCCTGGAAAGGGCCGTGGCATCGATCGGATCCAACCGGAAGTGGTATGAGGGTTCTGCTTGTGAATGGCGCGTTCGCCACGGGGGTCGGCGACGGTCGGTCCGGCGTCGTATCGTGAGCTCTGCGATGGAGCCTCAGTTGATTCGTCAGGCTCAAGACGGGAGATGGACGTGCCGCGCTATTATTTCGAACTCGACGACGGAGAATTCGGCTTCACCGACGAGGAGGGTTCCGAGCATCGCGACGCCCGGGAAGCCGGTAACGAGGCCATCGGCGCCCTGACGCATCTCGCGAAGGACAAGCTCCCCAATGGAGATTGCCGCGACTTCAAGGTCGACGTGCGCGACCAGAGCGGCCGGCTGATCTTTCACGGCACGCTGGCGTTCCGGGGCGTGTGGATGCGGTAGCCGGCAAGACGGCACCGCCGCGTTCGATCCTCGGCCGCGTCCGGCCCCTCCCGCCGGAGGGGGAGGGGCCGTGCCGGCGTGATGTCCGATCCGGTCGACCCGACCCTTCCGTCAGAGTTTCGCTTCCTCGAAAGCCCGCACCCATTCGGCGCAAGCACCCGAGCGAACGATGTCGTCGAGGGTGAACTCGACGATGGGGATGTTCATCAGCCGGCTCTTCACCAGGTGGATCACGGTGCGCAGGCCGGACGTCTCGCGCAGGTCGGTCTGCGAGACGTCGCCGTTGATGATGACCTGACACTCGTCGCCGATGCGGGTCAGGAACATCTTGATCTCGGCGACGGTCGTGTTCTGGGCCTCGTCGAGGATCACGAGGCAGTTCTTGAAGGTGCGCCCGCGCATCACCTCGAAGGGCACGATCTCGATGTCGCCGGTCTTCAGCGCGATCTCGAAGGCGGCGGCGCCCATGCGCTCCTTCATGGTCTCGGTGAGCGGCGCGACCCAGGGGGCGATCTTTTCCTCCAGGCTTCCCGGGAAGAAGCCGAGGCTGCGGCCCGAGGCGACGTTGGGGCGGGTGATGATGACCTTTGCAATGCGCCGCTGTCTGAGGAGATCTGCGGCGCGGGTGCCGGCGATGTAGGTCTTGCCGGTGCCGGCCGGGCCGAGAACGATGACCTGCTGGGATACGGCGAGAGCGTCGAGGTATTCGCCCTGCCGATCGGTCAGGGGTTGGATCGGAGCGAGATGGCGTTCTTCGTCGAAACGGGTGCGGTGTAGGCGTGCGGTACGATCGTCAACCAGTTCAAGCCGTGCGCGTCGTCTTTTCATCGATCAACACTCCACCTGGACCTTGATGTCGCGAGACTGGAAATCTTTCAACCTGTCAGAACTTACACTGCCGAGCTCCTTCCGCTGCGATCGTACGCGAAATATTGCAAGAGCAAAGCCAAACCCCTCCCGACAGTTCCCGCGCTCCGCACGAGACCTGTGGAACGTGTCCGCCGCGCAACGGCCATCGCAGACGCCCGCGACGCGCGTGTGACTCGTGGGACGATTGCGAACGAGCGATGAGGGGCGAGAGCATCCCCTCGCCCCACTTGCGGGAAGAGGGCCGCGACGACCTTGTCGTCGGCGCAGCAAGGCGACAGCCGAAGGTGAGGCGTCGCCGCCGGAGGAGTCTCGTTCTGAGCCGCCCCCTCACCTTCGCTTCGGCTTCGTCTCCGCTTGCCGAATGCACGACACGGTGCATTCGGCCCTCTCCCCGCGTGCGGGGAGAGGGATGGCCCGCGCTATTCGATGGGAGCGTTCGAAGGGGCAGGAAGGGAGGCGCCGGGGCGGCACCTGAGGTGGACCGGACTGACGGAGAGACCGCCAACACCATCGCCCTCGCTCGCCCACGCAGGGGCGGCACCGTCCGGGCTCGAAGGAGCCCGGAGCGACGCCTCATCCGGGTTGGACGAAGCTGTCGAGCACCATTTTGCGGCCGGCCTTGTCGAAGTCAACGGTGAGCTTGTTGCCGTCGACGGCGGCGACGGTTCCGGGGCCGAACTTGGTGTGGAAGACCCGCATCTGCTCTTGGAAGGACGAGGCCGAGCCCGTCGATTTCGCCACCAATTCGCCCTCGATCTGGCGCGGGCCGCCCGAACGGCCGCTTGGACCGCGCGACGCACCGAAATTGCCTCCGCCGGAATTGGCCTGCGCCCGCTGCCAACCCGGCGTGCCGTAGGACGAGCCGAACGGCGTCGGGTTGCGGTCGAAGCGCGAGGCACCGGCCTGGAAATGGGCGGGCGCGTCGAGCACCTCGACGGCGCCGGGCGGTAGCTCGTCGATGAAGCGCGAGGGGATGGTGGAATTCCACATCCCGTGGATGCGCCGATTCACGGCAAAGCTGAGCTTCGCGCGCTTGCGGGCGCGCGTCAGGCCGACATGAGCGAGCCGGCGCTCCTCTTCGAGGCCGGCACGACCGCTCTCGTCCAGGGCTCGCTGGTTGGGGAACAAGCCGTCCTCCCAGCCCGGCAGAAACACGGTGTCGAATTCCAGGCCCTTGGCGGCATGCAGCGTCATCAGCGAGACGCGGTCCGCGCCTTCCGTCTCACTCGCCTCCATGACGAGGGAGACGTGTTCGAGGAAGGCGCCGAGATCCGGGAATTCCTCCATCGAGCGGACGAATTCCTTGAGGTTCTCGAGCCGCCCGGCTGCGTCGGCCGAGCGGTCCTTCTTCCACATGTCGGTGTAGCCCGATTCTTCTAGGATGGTCTGCGCCACCTCGGAATGCGGCTGCGTGCCGACGAGGCGCGCCCAGCGGGTAAAGCTCTCGACGAGGCCGCGCAGCATCGTGCGGGCACGCGGCTTCAGCTCGTCGGTCTCGATGATTTTTCGCGATGCCGCGAGGATCGGGATGCGCTCGGCGCGGGAATAGGCGTGGAGCACCTGCAGGGTCGCGTCGCCGAGGCCGCGCTTCGGGGTGTTGAAGATGCGCTCGAACGCGAGGTCGTCGGCCGGGTTCGCAGTGATGCGGAGATAGGCCAGCGCGTCGCGGATCTCTGCGCGCTCGTAGAAGCGCGGGCCGCCGATGACGCGGTAGGGCAGGCCGAGCTGGACGAAACGGTCCTCGATCTCGCGCATCTGGGCCGAAATCCTCACCAGCACGGCGATCTCGGAGAGCGGGTGCTGCTTGCGTTGGAGCTGCTCGATTTCCTCGCCGAGGCCCCGCGCCTCCTCCTCCGAATCCCAGGCGCCGGTGACGGTGACCTGCTCGCCGGGCTCGGCTTCCGTCCGAAGAGTCTTGCCGAGCCGGCTCTCGTTCTTGGCGATCAAGCCGGAGGCGGCGGCGAGGATGTGGCCGGTGGAGCGGTAGTTGCGCTCCAGTCGCACCACGACTGCACCGGGAAAGTCGTGCTCGAAGCGCAGGATGTTGTCGACCTCGGCGCCGCGCCAGCCGTAGATCGACTGGTCGTCGTCGCCGACGCAGCAGACGTTCTTTCGCAGCTGCGCGAGCAGCCTGAGCCAGAGGTACTGGGCGACGTTGGTATCCTGGTACTCGTCCACCAGGATGTAGCGGAACCGGTTCTGGTAATTTTCCAGGACGTCCGGATTTTCCCGCCAGAGCTTGAGGCAAAGCAACAAAAGGTCGCCGAAATCGGCGGCGTTGAGGGTGGCGAGGCGGGCCTGGTAGGCGGAGTAGAGCGCGCCGCCCTTGCCGAAGGCGAAGGCCTGGGCCTCGCCCGGCGGCACCTGCTCGGGGAGCAGCCCGCGGTTCTTCCAGCCGTCGATGACGCTGCCGAGCGCGCGGGCCGGCCAGCGCTTCTCGTCGATGTTCTGGTCGAGGATGACCTGCTTCATCAGGCGAAGCTGGTCGTCCATGCCGAGGATGGTGAAGTCGGATTTCAGCCCGACCAGTTCGGCGTGGCGGCGCAGGATCTTGGTGCCGATGGCGTGGAAGGTGCCGAGCCAGGGCATGCCCTCGCCGGCCGGGCCGATCAGCGCACCGATGCGGTGCTTCATCTCGCGGGCGGCCTTGTTGGTGAAGGTCACCGAAAGAATGTCGTAGGGCCGCGCCTTGCCGGTGGCGATGAGGTGGGCGATCCGCGTCGTCAGGACGCGGGTCTTGCCGGTGCCGGCGCCCGCGAGCACGAGGACCGGACCCTCCGTCGCCTCGACGGCGCGGCGCTGCTCGGGGTTCAGGCCGGAACTGTAGGCGGCCGCCTCCGGCCTCAGGGAGGCCATGGCGCGGGCGGCGATCGAGAGGGACGCGGGCTGCTCGGGGGCGTCGCCGCCCGACTCGTCAGGCTGGTACTTCATCCGGGCATCCCTGGACCAAAACGCGAACGCCGTCGAGGCCCGGACGGGAACTCGAAAAGGGCTCCATGCGTCCTTTCGGAAAGCCCACTATCATCCCCGGCCACCATCGGAGCCGCCGCCATGCGCGCCCTGTCGCTCGTCCTGTCATCGATCCTGGTGCATGCCACGACTATCCACGCCAGCGCGCAGCTCTCGGGCGACGTCGGCTCCTCGAATGCCGCGAACCAGTCGTTCCAGCAGCAGAATTCCTTCCGCGGCCTGCAGCAGCAGCAGACCTTCAACCGCAACGAGGCGAACGCCCAGAACCGGAGCAACCAGCTCTATAACAACTCCAGCGTCGGTTCTCAGGGCTACATCCCGCGCCGCCGCCGCCGCTGACTCCGCGAAGACACAGGCAGCCACCGCCGCGCCGTGTTAAGGCGCGACAGGGCCGTGCGGCTGCACCGCACGTCCTGAAGCCGTCCGCACACGGAGGCGGCGGGAGCGGACACACGAACCGTGCGTGACACCCTGACCGCGCTCGCGGCCGCCGTCATCCTGATCCTCGTCGCGGCGCTCGCCGCACCGCCCTTCGTCGACTGGACGGGGCATCGCGCGTTCATCGACCGGGCGATCGGTTCGTCGCTGGACCTGCCCGCGCATAGCGACGGCCGCATCGAGGTCCGCTTCCTTCCCTATCCACGCCTGCGCCTCGAACGGCTGCAACTCGGCGACGGCTCCGAGAAGCCCTCGCTCGACCTCAGGTTCGTTAAGGCGGAGCTGGCGCTGGCCCCGCTGCTCAAGGGCGAGCTGCGCTTCACCGAGACGCGGATCGGCCGAGCCGAGCTCAGGCTGCCGGTGACCGACGGCGACGCGGTCATGCTGCCCGGCAGCCTCCGCGAGGCGATCGGCGCCCGCGACCTCGTCATCGACGACCTGCGCATCCAGCAGGCGCTCGTGACGACGCTTGTGCCGTCCACCGGCCGCACCGACCAATTCGCAGCCGAGGGCCTGCGCCTCAAGGCGCCGTCGCTGGCCGGTCCGTGGCAGATGGATGGCGTCAGCGGCGGCGTCCCGTTCCGCCTCGCCAGCACCAAGATCGCGGCCGACGGCGCGACCGTGAAGATCTCGGGGGGCGGCGACCGCCAGCCCCGCTTCGAGGCGGATGCCCGCATCGTCTTCAAGCTTCTCGACCCGGCCGATGCGGCGAGGCCGCACAGCCCGGGTGAACTCCGCGCCATGATCCCGGAAGCCGAGGGATCCGCTCGCCTCGTCGTCGGCCCCCCGACGAAGGATGCCGGCGCGGCTCTGCCGTTCTCGCTCGGCGGCAAGTTCAAGGCGCGCGGACCGCTGCTGCGCTTCGAGGGGGTCAACGCCGAAATCGATCCGGCCGGCCAAGCCATGCGCCTCGCCGGCACCGGGCAGATCAACCTGCGGAGCTGGCGCGCAGGCCTCAGCCTGGAATCGCGCCGGCTCAACCTCGACGGGCTGCTCTATTCCTCCGCAGGTCAGGCCCTGCTGGCGCGGGGGCTTTCGGGCGACATAGTGCTGCCGGTGATGCTCGACCTCGATCTCAAGATCGAGAGTCTCGCCCTGGGCTTCGAGGATTGGTCGGACCTCCAGCTCAAGGGGACCTTCGACCGCACCGGCGGCCTCGTCCTGCGTCGCTTCGCCGGCACCGCGCCAGGCACGACCAAGGTCGCGGCGTCGGGGGAGCTCGACGTGGCGGCCGCGCCTCGCTTCAACGGGCATCTCGAAATCGATGCAGCCAATTCCGAAGGGCTCGGCCGCTACCTGCGCCGCCTCGGCGTCGAGGGGCCGGCCTTGGCCCTGCTCGACGGCCGGCCGGTCCAGGCCGCGACCGAACTCTCGGCCGCCAAAAGCGATCTCTCGCTCAAGGGCCTTCGCTTCGTGCTCGGCGCGGCCCGGGTCACGGGGGAGGCCCGCTACGTCAAGGGGGAGGGCAGCACGCGCGGCCGGCTCGACGCCGACCTGCAGGCGCAGGGCGTCGACATCGCGGAACTGCCCCCCGTCGGTGGGCTGCTGCCCTCGCTCGACCATCACGACATCGGGCTGATGCTTCGGGCGCGCGACGTCCGCTACGGGCCGGCCGGCGCGCGCTCCGGCAACGGCACCATCGCGGCAAGCATCCAGTCCGATGGGGCGAGCCTCGTCGTGGACCGTCTCGACATCGCCGACCTCGCCGGGGCAAACGCCAAGCTCTCCGGCCGGATCACGCCGGACGGCACCGGGCGGATCGCCGGCCATGTCGGCGCCGCCACGGCCGCGCCGCTGCTGGCCCTGCTCGACCGGGTCTGGATCCCGGAGGCGCGCCTGCTGCCTGCCTTCCTGCGCGAGGGCGCCCTCGACCTCGACGTGATCCTGGAGCGCGAAGCCGGCGAGGCGGATACGCTGCGCACCACGGCCAAGGGCAAGGCGGCCGACAGCACGATCGACGGCTCGCTGCTCGCGCGCGGCGGACGCCTCGAAGCCCTCGACGCCACCCTCGCGGCGCCTCGCGCCGGGCGCTGGTTTCGACGCGACGACCTCGTGGGTCTTCGGCAGCCGGCGAGCCTGACCCTCAGCGCGCGGCGCGGGGCCGGCAGTAGCGCGCCGCTGAGCCTCAGCGTTGGCGGCACCATCGCGGGGCTGGAGCTGTCGACGCTGAAGCCGCTGCTCCTCGGCTCGGATTCCGGCCTGCCCGACGCGGGCACCCTTCGGGCGGTCACGGCGGATGCCGCGCCGTTCGTGCCGCTCGCCGGCAGCGCGATGCCGGTGGCGGGGCCGCTGCCGGCCGATCTCACGATCGCCCTGTCGCGTAACGGGACAGACCTGCACGCCGACGTGAGCGGCCGACTGGCGGACGCCGAGATCTCCGCAAACCTCGATCGCAAGCCGGACGGCGCGCTCGTCGGGAAAGCGTCGCTCGGCGGGCTCTCGTTACCGGGCCTGACGGCGGCGCTGATCCTGCCGACCGAACCGAAGGCGGAGGCCAGGGACGCCGCCGGGTGGTCGGAGGCGCGGTTCCTGCCCGCGCCATCCCGTCCGCGGGCCGACCTGTCGCTGTCGGTCGGCCGTCTCGATCTCGGGCGAGGCCTGATCGCCGAGGGAACCGCGTTCGAGCTGTCCCTCGACGGCGATGCGATGAGCCTCAAGAACCTGTCCGGCCGTCTTGCCGGCGGGCGCGTCGACGGGTCGGCAACGATCGCCCGGCAGGGCAACGGCGCAAGCGTGTCGGGGGATGGAGCGCTGTCGGGCGTGGCGCTCAAGGATCTCGCAAGCGGGGGCCTGATCCGCGGCACGCTCTCGGCGACACTGCGCTACAGCGGCTCCGGCGACAGCGCGGCGGCGCTTGCGGGCAATCTCGGCGGCAGCGGCGAGGCGACGCTCGCCGACATCGTCGTGCCGGCGGCCGATCCCGCCGCCATCGACCGGGCGCTGACCCGCGCCCTCGCCGAGGACGATCCGCTCCGCGAGGGCCGACTGTCGTCGATCCTGGCGGAAGAATTCGATGCCGCGGCGCTGTCTGCGAAGGGGCCCGTCACCACGCCGGTGACGCTCGCCGGCAGCATCCTGCGCAGCGGCCCGGTCGAGCTCGACTTCGGCGCGACGCGCTGGAGCGGCGGGTTCGTCCTCGACCTGAGGGCCAAGCGCATCGAGACCCGTGGCACGCTGACCGCCGCCTCAGGGCCGAAGGGCTGGACCGGCGGCAAGCCCTCGCTCCAGCTCGGCTTCGTCGGCCCCTGGAGCGCACCGAGGCGCGAGGTCGAGGCGGGCGCGCTCGCCAACGGGCTCGCCGCCGTTGTGCTGCAGCGCGAGCTGGAAAAGATCGAGCAATTCGAGGCGGATCAGGTCGAGCGCCAGCGCCGCCGCGCCCGCATCGAGATGGACAAGGCCCGCGAAGCTGCGCTGAAAGCCGCCGCCGATAAGGCGGCCCAGGAGAAGGCGGCGGCCGAAAAAGCCGCCAAGGAGAAAGCGGCTGCCGACGAAGCGGCTCGGATCGCGCGGCTCAGGGCGCAGCAGGCGGCGACCGAGGAGCAGCTCCGTCAGGCTCGCGACCGTCAGAGCGCCGAGGACGAGGCGCAACGCATCCGCGGCGAGGTGCCGGCGGAGCCCCTCGACATCCGGCCCCCACAGCCTTGAGCGGGTGCTTCAGATCCCGTCCATGACGTGCTCGGCGACGTCGGCGGAAACCGCGACCGCCTCGACGTCCACGGCAGGTGTCGGTGCCGTCGGACGCATCTCCATCCGCCCCGCATAAACCCGGCGCTTAAGCCATTCCGGCTGGGCGAACATCGCGCACGCATAGGCGCCCGGATCGGCGTCGCAGGGGTCGATGGGCGCGCGATTCGCAGCATGCCGCGCAACCGCGACGGCGCAGGTCGCCAGGACGATCCCGGCAACCACCTTGTTTCGGAGTCCGATCGGCAAGCCCGCACCTCGACTGCGTGAGTCAGCAGACGCTTATCACGCAGATCTTGGTTAAAGGACGGTGCGCTCAAGCGGCCTTCGCCGCCTCGGCCGCCATCAGCGCGAAGGCGTAGATCAGTCCGACCTCCTCCAGCCGGTCGAAGCGCCCGGCAGCGCCGCCATGTCCCGCCTCCATGTTGATGCGCAGCAGCACCGGGCCGCCGCCGGTCATGGTGGCGCGCAGGCGAGCGACCCATTTCGCCGGCTCCCAATAGGTCACGCGTGGGTCGGTCAGGCCGCCGAGCGCGAGGATCGCCGGGTATTCCTTGGCCGCGACGTTGTCGTAGGGCGAGTAGGACAGGATCGTCTTGCACGCCTCTTCGCTCTCGGCCGGGTTGCCCCATTCGGGCCATTCCGGCGGGGTCAGCGGCAGGTCGGCATCGAGCATGGTGTTGAGCACGTCGACGAAGGGCACGTCGGCGACGATGCCGGCAAAGAGCTCCGGCGCGAGGTTGGCCACCGCCCCCATCAGCATGCCGCCGGCGCTGCCGCCATGCGCGACGATGCGCTTCTCCGAGGTGTAGCTGGCGTCGATCAAGGCACGCGCCGAGGCGACGAAGTCCGAAAAGGTGTTGGGCTTCTTCTCGCGCTTGCCGTCGAGATACCAGCGCCAGCCCTTCTCGGTGCCGCCGCGGATATGCGCGATGGCGTAGACGAAGCCGCGATCCACCAGCGACAGCCGGTTGGTGGAGAAGGCCGCCGGCATCAGCGTGCCGTAGGAGCCGTAGCCGTAGAGCAGCAGCGGCGCGCTGCCGTCGAGTTCAAGCCCCTTCCGGTGCAGCAGCGAGACCGGCACCTGCTCGCCGTCCGGCGCCGTGGCGAAGATGCGGCGGGTGACGTAGTCGCCCGCCTGGTGGCCGCTCGGCACGACCTGACGCTTCCTCAAGTGACGGCCCTTGGTGACGCAGTCGTAGTCGTAGGTCTCGGCGGGCGTCGTCATCGAGGAATAGGTGAAGCGGATGCGCGCCGTCTCGAACTCGTGCCCCGAGGCGAGGGAAAGCGAATAGGCCTCCTCGGGGAAGGCGACCGCATGCTCGTTGCCCGCGAGATCGCGCACGATGATGCGCGGCAGGGCGTTCTCGAGCTCCAGCCGCACCATGTGGTTGCCGAGCACATGCAGATGCCGGATCATCGTGCCGGGCCGGTAGGGCACCGCGTCCTGCCAGTTCTCGCGGCCCGGTGCCGTGAGCGGTGCCGTGACGATCTTGAAGTCCTCGGCGCCGTCGGCGTTGGTGAGGATGACGAGGTAGTCGGCCCAGTTTTCCACCGAGTAGATCAGCCGGGGCTCGCGCGGCTGGACGACGGTGAGCGCCGCGTCCGGCGTGGAGCGGTCGAGGAGGTGGACCTCGGAAGTCTCGTGGTCGCTCGCGGTCACCGTGAGGAAGCGGCCGGACTGGGTCTTGCCGATATGGACGAAGACGCCCGAATCGGCCTCCTCGTAGACCGTGACGTCCTCGGCCTGCGGCGTGCCGAGGCGGTGGCGCATGACGCGGGCCGGGCGGTGGTTCTCGTCCAGCGCCACGTACCAGTACGAGGCGCCGTCCGCGCTCCAGACCGCCTCGCCGGAGGTGGCCTCGACGATGTCCGCAGCGTCCGCGCCGGTATCGAGGTCGCGCACGCGGATGGTGTGGAGTTCCGAGCCCTTGGTGTCGGCGCCCCAGGCGAGGCGCCGGTGGTCGTCGGAATGCACGGCCGCCGCGATCTCGAAGAAGGGAAGGCCCTCGCCCTCCTTGTCCCCGTCGAGCAGGATCGCCTCGCCTTCCTCGGGGCCGCCGTCGGCGGCGGTCTCCGCGCCCTGGCCCGGCAGCACCACGACGGTGCGCGGGCGGCGGCAGACGAGGGGATGCTGTCCGCCCTCGCGGTGGCGCATGTAATAAGCGAACGGGCCGTCGGGATCCGGCACGCTGGAATCGTCCTCGCGGATGCGGGCGCGCATCTCGGCCACCAGCGTCTTGCGCAGGGGGCCAGCCTCGCCGAGCGCCGCCTCGGCATAGGCGTTTTCGGATTCGAGATAGGCGCGGATGTCGGCTGGCAGCGTGGCCGGATCCTTCAGGACGTCGCGCCAGCTCTCGGCCTTCAGCCAGGCATAGTCGTCCACGATTTTGCGGCCGTGGATCGTGAAGGCGTGCGGTCGGGCGTCGGCCTTCGGCGCCTCGGCGGGAAGCGTGAACGGACCGGGGAGCGGGGTGTCGGACGTCATCGTGCGTTTCCGATCAGGGTAGAGGCGGTCGCGCCGCCCGTCCGCCGCCATGTGCCGCGCCCTGGCGTGCCCCGCAAGGCTATTGCCCGTCGTGCCGCGAGTCAGACGCCGCGTCGCAAGGCCCTGCTGCCCATGCCGCATCGTCTGGCGGGAATAGGTGCAACGAATTCAACCACAAGTGATCTTCATGCTGGTTGCCGCTGCGAAATCTCGGCAAATCGCCAAATGCAATGGGAAAGTTGATTCCACGTTCCCCTGCATAACAGCCGTGTCTTGCGAGCGGTATCCGATTATCATAAGTGACCACGAGCGGTGACGGGGGTGCCGCTTTTTGCAGAAGACTTGCGGACGAGTTGGCCGGCGCAGGCACGTTGCCTGCGCGAGGCGGTGGAGGTCGATTCTGCTCAGCAGAGAGCCTTCGACCCCCCGACGCGTTTCGCTGGACACAAGGGAAGAGATCCGATCATGAACGAGCCCGAGACGCCGGTCGATTTCGTAGAACTGGCCGCCGACATCGTGTCGGCCTACGTGAGCAACAACCCCGTGCCGCCCGCCGAGCTGCCCCAGCTCCTCGGTCGCGTCCATGGCGCGCTGATCCAGGTCGCCAGCGGCCAGGCTCCCGAGAGCAAGGCGCCCGCGCAGCCGCTTCAGCCGGCCGTGCCGGTCAAGAAATCGGTCACGAACGACTACATCGTCTGTCTCGAGGACGGCCGCACCTTCAAGTCGCTCAAGCGCCACCTGCGCGCGAAGTACGACCTCAGCCCCGAGCAGTACCGTGCCAAGTGGGGCCTGCCGCCCGACTACCCGATGGTCGCCCCGAGCTACGCCAAGGCGCGCTCCGACCTCGCCAAGGCAATCGGCCTCGGCCAGACCCGCGACGGCAATTACGACGAAGCCGCCTGATCGATCCGGGCTTCGAGAGGGGTAGCCGGCTCTGCCTGTGCCTCCCTCGGAGCTCCAACCCTCCGCCGCCCCGGCCGGCTGGACTGTCGTCAACAGCAAAGCGCTGGGAACGGACCGGCCGCGAAGACATTGATCTCGCGATGGCCGATGATGACACCGCCCCCGCCGACAAACTTTCCGAGATCAACACTCTGCTCGCCGAGTGGACCGCCCGATCGGCCGGCGACAGCGAAATGCTGATCCATCGCCTCGAAGGCATGGGCTACGCGGTCTCCGGCAAGTCCGAGGACGAGATCGCCGAAATCCTCAAGAAGCCGCCGACGAGACCGCCCGCGGCCTGAGACCGGGAGCGTGACGCTCCCCGGCGACCGCTCTCAGGGGGAGGTGGTCAAGTCTTGCATTAGGATATTTTTCTTCTAACACTGCCATGGCGCTCGCTCGGGCGAGCCCAGTAGGCGTTGGAACAAAACATGAACAAAACACGACATCGCTCATCTGCTGCCTCTCGTTTGCGATCGGTGCCGGTCGCGGCCCGGCTCGGGCGTGAGGCCGAGCGGTTGCTGGGCCAACTTGCCGAAGCGGGAGCCTACGCGCTCGCCGACCCGATCGAGCCGGAGATGCTGATCCTGCGAGGCGGTGGAGTCGGCATCTCTCTCGGGGGCGGCCGCTTCGCTGCAGCCTCCGGGCAAGTGCTGGAGCGGGCAGGCCTCGCAGAGCGTGAGGGAGGCCGGCAGCAGCGGCTCGTGTTGAGCGATGCGGGGCGAGCGCGGCTGCGGCGAAAAGATTGGCCCGCTGAGATTGCCTGTCTCGCACAGCATCTCGATCTGGTGGTCGATACGAGCGGTGATGGACCCGTGCTCCGCGACGCCTCCGAGAGCCCTCTCGCTTGGATGGCACGGCGTCGCGGTCGAGACGGCGCCCCGCTGATCGACGCCGCCGCGTACGAAGCCGGCGAGCGGCTTCGGCGCGATCTCACCCTCGCGGCGATGCTGCCACGCACCGGCCCCGACTGGGCTAGGCCGAAGGTCGACGGCGGCGGCCCGCGCGATCCGGCTTCCGCCTCGGACCGGCGTATCGCTGCCAAGAGCCGCGTCGATCGTGCGCTGGAGGCCGTGGGCAATGACCTCTCGGGGCTCCTGATCGACCTCTGCGGCTTCCTGAAAGGCCTGGAGCGGATCGAGTCCGAGCGACGTTGGCCTGCTCGCTCGGCCAAGGTGGTCGCCCGCATCGCGCTGGGCCGCCTCGCCGAGCACTACGGACTCGGGCGGGAGGCGACGGGGCCGGAGCGAAGCCGGACCCGGCTGTGGCGGGCGGCGCCGAAATCCTGACAGGCTCGCTTTCCCGCCGCGCATCTTGGCTCGCCGTCGGATGAGTCTGTGCGCCCACCCTGGTTCCCGAGGGATGCTGCCGTCGCCGTCGATCGCTCCGACACCGAAACGGGCACGCGGGGCGATCGGCGCCCCGCTTCCGGTCTATGCGCTCAACCGGAACGTAGAGGCCCCGTGAATGGCCGGCTTCTCGAATGTCGCGCCGTCGCTATGCCGGGTTCGCGTTCCACGGTTGGGCCGTTCATACCCGATGCCGGCGGACAGGTTCGACAGCCCGCTTCGACCGCTCGTGCTTCCCGAAGCGTCTCCACGGCCATTGCTTCGCCTCCGGCTCGCACCGGTCTACGCGGACGCGGGACCGCACGCGCCGACGTCGAAATCGTCCGCCGGCAGCCGAGCCAGAAACCGCTCTGCCATCTCGACCACAAGAATGTCGGGCCGGACGCGCGCGACATAGGCCCAGTCGATGCTCGACGACCAGATGAAGTGCATTTCCGCGAAACTCTCGGCCAGGAACCCGGTGAGGAGGATCCGGGTGTAATGCGCGCAGGAATCGCCGAACAGCACCAGCGTGCGCGGGTCGGCGTGGGGCGAGATGTTGCGGTAGACGACGTGGGCGCCGGTATGCAGGTCGCCGGCCCGGCCGGCGGCCTCGTAGGCCTCGACGAGCGGGCTCGCCCAGACGCGTTTCGCGTCGCGGTCGATCACCCAGTTGGTCACTGTTTCGCGCGGGCGCTCGGGCAGCTTCTCGCCGAGGTCCCAGACGCCTTCGTGGGTGAAGCGCAGGCGGTCGCCGATATCGGGCGGCGGTATCGCGCCGCAGGCCCGCATCAGGGCGCGGTAGGCGATGTAGCAGCCGTCATAGGTCCAGTGGGAATCCGTGCGGCGGTAGAGCTGCGCCTCGCCGCGGGCGGCCCGCATGGGCGCGACGAGGTCGACATAGCCGGACAGGCCTGCCAGCCGCCGGCCGAGGCGGCGGGCTGGAGAACGGGCCGGATCATAGCGCAGGCCGTCGGTGCGGTCGTCGTAGACCGAGAGCTTTTCGGGCACGACCATGTGGACACAGCGGATGCCGAGCGCCTGCGCGCGGGCGGTACGCTGCCTGATCAGCCACGCCCAGGCCCGCAGGCGCAGCCAGTACCAGGAGAGCCGGTGGTACTGGCTCAACACGGCATTGCTGCCGCCGACCAGGAACAGCCAGCCGTCCCGGCCGACATGGACGGTTTTCGAGGGATCGGGGACCTGCATCGGGCGGGTCTAGACGGGGAGGGCCTGGGTGAACAGCGCGGGCGCTTCCGACCCAGGATGGAACCTCGCCGCCTGCCCGCCATTTCGACGAGGCATGTCCGAGTCTGCACGACCCCTGATCCTGACCCTCCAGATGGAGGAGAGCGCCTTCTCGCGCTTCGAGACCCTGCGCCGACGCCATTTTCCCGAGGCCCTCAACCATATCCCGGCGCATGCAACGCTGTTTCACGCGCTGCCCGGCGAAGAGGAAACCGTCGTCACCGAGACGATCGACGCCCTGGCGCGTAAGACGGAGGCGCCGGAGGTGTCGGTGACCGGACTGCGATTCACGGGGCGCGGCGTCGCCTTCGCGCTCGACTCGGCAGACCTGTCGGATTTTCGCGCGCGCCTCGCCTCGGCTTTCGAAACCTGGTTGACGCCGCAGGACCGGCAGGGCTGGCGCCCGCATGTCACTGTCCAGAACAAGGTCGCACCCGAAACGGCGCGCGTCCTGCAGGCGGATCTGACGCGGGATTTCGCACCGTTCCGGTTCACTGCGCCGGGCCTGCTGCTTTGGCGCTATCTCGGCGGCCCTTGGGAGCCCAGGGCCGCGCTGCTGTTCGGCGGCAGCCGATGAGGTTAAGCCGGCCTCCGATGAGAATCCCTGAGATTGCCCGCCGCACGGGCGTGCCCATCGCCGGCGGCGCCAGCCGCGTCTGGCGAAAATTCCACCTCAACGAGGTCGGGCCGCTCGTGTCGCTGCTCGTGCTGAGTCTGCTCGGCTACGGCTTCTTCGCGCTGGCGCACGAGGTCGGCGAGGGCTCGACGGAAGCGCTCGACCGCAAGCTCCTGCTGGCGCTGCGCAACCCTGCCGACCTCTCCGACCCCATCGGGCCGCCCTGGCTCGAAGAGACCATGCGCGACATCACCGGCTGGGGCAGCGTGGTGACCATCGTCTTCATCACGGCGAGCGTCTGCACGTATCTGATGCTGACGCAGCGCCGCCGCATCGCCCTGTTCGTCCTCGCCGCCGTCGGTGGCGGCGAGGGCGTCTCGACCGTGCTCAAACTATTCTACCACCGGCCGCGGCCGGACCTCGTGCCGCACGGCATGGAGGTGTTCACGGCGAGTTTTCCGAGCGGCCACGCCATGATGTCGGCCATCGCCTTCCTGACGCTCGCCACGTTGCTCGCCCGCATCGAGCGAAGTCGCCGGGTCAGCATCCTGGTGCTCGCTTTGGGTGTCGCCATGACGATCTCGGTCGGCATCAGCCGAGTCTATCTCGGCGTGCATTGGCCGAGCGACGTGCTGGCTGGATGGTGCGTCGGAGCGGCCTGGGCGGCGCTTTGCTGGTTCGTCGCGCTTCAGCTCCAGCGCAGGGGCGATGTCGAGCCCACAGGCCCGCCTTCCGCGTGAAGGCCCTGCTTCGCAACGGTCGAGGCAGCGTCAAGTCCGGCTTCGCCCCGCCTTAGCAATTCGGTCGCATTGCCGATTTTAACTACGGCCGATCGTTCACGTGCTTCTCTATGAGGCGGCGCGACGCAGTCCGCCGGGACGATGTGGCGGGTGGATTGAGAAAGGGGCGTGCGCTCGTCACGAACATGCTGGAGTGTGACAGCGGCATCCGCCCAGAACGACGGAATCCAGCAGAGCCAAGCCGAATTGGCTCGCCAGCCAGTGCGAATCGCGGAAATCGAACCGCACGCTTGCCTACGGAGGGGCGTTCCGCCGACACCGGGAGCCGTCGAACCAGCGCGACTATACGCGCCGCTCACCGCGGCTGATGCCCTCGAAACGTCCGTCTCGAAGCCGCTCCCGCAAGACGATCGGCAGGCCGGCCCGATCGCCGGGATCCGCCGGCCTGCCTGTCGCCCGCGGACCGCGTAGAAAGGCGTGAAGCCCGACGACACTGAGAGAAACGCTCGGAGGCCGCTCTTTCATCCGCCGACTGAGCGAAGGCGTGGCCGGCCGCTCACTTGCCGATGCAGAAACCGGCGAACAACCGGTCGAGCATCTCTTCGACGCCGACATGGCCAGCCACCTCGCCGAGCGCACGCACCGCGAGCCGAAGGTCTTCCGCCATGAGTTCGGGCGCGAGCACCATACCGCCTGCGACGCAGTCGAGATGGCCGCAGGCGCGGGTAAGGGCGCTGCGGTGGCGCTCGCGCGTGACGAGCGCTTCGCCACCTCCGAGAGAGGCTTCGGCCGCAGCCTGGATCGCTTCGAGCAGTGCATCGAGCCCCGAACCGCTGAGTGCGCAGACACCTAGGCCATCGTCGAGGCGTGAGCTGGCGACGAGATCGACCTTGGTCCGCACGGCAAGGCTGTGGGGTCGTTGTGCGGCTTCTCGACCGGGTCCGTCTGCGGGCGAGAGATGGAGGACGAGGTCCGCGTCCTCCATGTGGCGCCGGGTGCGGCGTATGCCCTCTAGCTCTACGGGATCTTCGGTCTCGCGCAGGCCTGCGGTGTCGACCAGTACCACTGGCAGACCGCCGAGATCGCAGCGCACTTCGATCGCATCACGGGTCGTGCCGGGCAGGCTCGACACGATGGCCGCCTCGCGGCCTGCGAGGGCATTGAGCAGCGTCGATTTGCCGGCATTCGGCGGGCCGGCCAGGACGACGAAGAAGCCTTCCCGTAGCCGCTCGCCGCGCCGGCCGTCACCGAGCACCGCCTGGATCTGTTTCGAGAGTGCCCCGGCGTCTCTCGCCAGCACGGCATCAAGGCCTTCGTCGTCGACATCACTTTCGTCCGAGAAGTCGAGCGCGGCTTCCGTGCGGGCCAGGAGGTCGATCGCCGTCTCGCGCCAGGCGCCGACCTGCCGTCCGAGTGCTCCGTCGAGCTGGCGCAGGGCCTGCCGGCGTTGGGCTTCGGTCTCGGCATCGATCAGGTCGGCGATGCCTTCGGCCTGCGTGAGGTCGAGGCGGCCGTTCAGCGCAGCACGGCGTGTGAAGTCGCCTGGACCGGCAGCCTGGCAGCCCGGAATTCGCGCAAGTGTCCGCAGCATGGCCGTCCGCACGGCGAGCCCGCCATGCAGATGGAGCTCGGCCATGTCCTCGCCGGTGAAGCTGTTCGGGCCGGGAAACCAGCCGACCAGTCCCCGGTCGATGATGTCCCTGGAATTTGGATCGCGGATCGTGCGCAGGGAGAGACGGCGCGGGATGGGCAGAGGGGGCGAGATCGCCTTCAGGACGTCGAGACAGGCCGGCCCGCTGATGCGGATCACCGAGACGGCCGCGCGGCCGAAGCCGCTCGCGGACGCAAAGAGCGTGAGGCTGTCGTGATCGGCCGAATCCGCCATCGTTGGAACTCTCGCCTCCTGTAACGAGAGGCGAGATCGATGTTCAGGTATTCATCGAGTCGAAGAAGTCGCCGTTGCTCTTGGTCTGGCGCAGTTTGTCCATGAGGAACTCGATCGCGTCGGTGACGCCCATCGGGTTCAGGATGCGGCGCAGCACGTAAGTCTTCTTGAGCGCGTCGGCCGGAACCAGCAGCTCTTCCTTGCGGGTACCCGAGCGGGTGATGTCGATCGCGGGGAAGATGCGCTTGTCCGAGACCTTGCGGTCGAGAATGATTTCCGAGTTGCCGGTGCCCTTGAACTCCTCGAAGATCACCTCGTCCATGCGCGACCCGGTGTCGATCAGCGCGGTTGCGATGATCGAGAGCGAGCCGCCCTCCTCGATGTTGCGCGCGGCGCCGAAGAAGCGCTTGGGGCGCTGCAGCGCGTTGGCGTCGACACCGCCGGTCAGCACCTTGCCGGACGACGGGACGACGGTGTTGTAGGCGCGTCCCAGGCGGGTGATCGAATCCAGCAGGATCACCACGTCCCGGCCGTGCTCGACCAGGCGCTTGGCCTTCTCGATCACCATCTCCGCGACTTGCACGTGGCGGGTGGCCGGCTCGTCGAAGGTCGAGGCGATGACCTCGCCCTTCACCGAGCGGATCATGTCGGTGACCTCTTCCGGACGCTCGTCGATGAGCAGCACGATGAGGTAGCATTCGGGGTGGTTGATGGTGATCGACTGCGCGATGTTCTGCATCAGCACGGTCTTGCCGGTGCGCGGCGGCGCCACGATCAGCGCGCGCTGGCCCTTACCGATCGGCGCGACGATATCGATAATGCGCGGGCTGAAGTCTTTCTTCGGCGGGGCATCGAGTTCGAGCTTGAAACGCTGCGTCGGGAACAGCGGCGTCAGGTTGTCGAAATGGACCTTGTGCTTGATCTTCTCCGGGTTCTCGAAGTTGATCGTGTTGACCTTGAGCAGCGCGAAGTAGCGCTCGCCGTCCTTCGGGCCGCGGATCGGACCGTCGACGGTGTCGCCGGTGCGCAGGCCGAAGCGGCGGATCTGCAGGGGCGAGATGTAGATGTCGTCCGGGCCGGGCAGGTAGTTCGAGTCCGACGAGCGCAGGAAGCCGAAGCCGTCCTGCAGCACTTCGACGGTACCCGAGCCGATGATCTCGACCTCCTTGGCAGCGAGCTGCTTCAGGATCGCGAACATCAGCTCCTGCTTGCGCATGGTCGAGGCGTTCTCGACCTCGACCTCCTCGGCGAAGGTGATGAGCTCGGTCGGCGTCTTCGACTTAAGGTCCTGGAGCTTGACCTCGCGCACGGCATCGAGATCGGAAGCCGCGAGCGGCCCCTCGACGACGGCTTCGTCGACAGGGGTCGGAGCGTCGTTCTGTGACGTCATGTGAGGATTTCGAGCCGACGGAGTGCGGGAAGGGGACGGTGAGGTCGGAAGCGTATCGAGCCGGGCGCGCAACGAGCGCCGCGGGTCGAGTTCATCATCGCCAGAAGCGATCGGCCCCTGCAACGCCGTGAACGGGACCTCGGGTGTCCCTGGATGCGATGCAGCTTCGATCGAAGAGCATGTGTCGTTACCGCGTTTCGTGATCCGGCTCAAGTGCCTGCGATCTTGCGAGATCTGATCAGCGGCGGCGCAGGCGTACGTAGAGCGCGCCGGCTCCGCCGTGGTGACGCGCCGCCTCCTCGAAACCGAGGACGAAATGGCCGAGTTCTCCGCCGCGCAGCCAGTGCGGCACGCTGCGCCGAAGCACGCCGCGCTCCGAAAACGCCGACTCGGAGCTCGTGCCGCCCCCCTTGCCGGTGACGACGAGGACGCGGGCATGGCCGGCCGCGCGCGCGCGCATCAGAAAGCCGATGAGCGCAGCGTGCGCGTCCGCCTGGTAGAGACCGTGCAGGTCGATGCGGGCGTCGATGGCGAGCGACCCACGGCGCAGGCCCATACGCTCGCGGCGCTCCAGTCCCGGCGGCTTCGGTGCGGTCGTCAACTTGAACGGGCGCGGCTGCGCCGCCGCCGGGGTCGGCGTCAGATCGGCGAGCTTGACCGGACGCTGCGCGACCGGCTTCGACGCCGGCTTGGCCGCGGGCGGGATCGGTCGCGGCGTCTCGGCGGCTTTCGGCGTGGCGACGACGGCAGGGCGGCGGGTCTCGGGCTTGGACAGCAACGATGACTTGGACGGCAACGCGGGCTTGGACGGCGGTGCGGGCTTGGACGACTTCGCCTCGCTCGGCTCGGGCTTCGGCTTCGCCCGACCGCGCAGGGGCGTGATCAGCTTGGCGATCTCGCCCCAGAGACGAGCCTCCTCGCCCGAGAGGATGCGCAGGCGTCGCGGCGGTCTCATCGCGGCGCCTCAGCGGGCATCCGCCGAAACCGGCGCTGCCGCCGGCTTCGGAAGCAGGACGACGAAGCCGATCGCATGGCGCAGGTTGCCGGCGGCCGCGCCTGCGGCATCGCCCGTCCCGAGATAGAGATCGCCGCGGGCGGGGCCGACGATCGCGGAACCCGTATCCTGCGCGACGACGAGCCGGCCCGGCGTCTCGCTCTCCGGCGAAAGCCGCCCGTCGAGCCAGAACGGCAGGCCGTAGCGCCACAGCGTCGAGTCGACGGCGAGGCTGCGGCCCGGTGTCAAGGGGATTCCGGCCGCCCCGGGCGGGCCGAGCGCGACATCCGCCGCCTCCTCGACCTTGAAGAAGACGTAGGCCGCGTTCGTGCGCATCAGCCTGCGCGCCTCGACCGGATGGGCGCGCAGCCATCCGGCCCAGCGGGCGAAAGTCAGGCCTTCCAGCGGCAGGTGGCCCTCGGTCACGATCGTCTTGACCACGGAGCTGTAGGGACGGCCGTTCTTGCCATCGTAACGCACTCTCAGAATGCGGCCGTCGGGCAGCCTCACGCGTCCCGATCCCTGCACCTGCAGCACGAACAGGTCGACCGGATCGCGCAGCCAGAGCAGAGGCTTGGCCCGGTCGCCGAGCGCGCCGTCCTCGATCGCGGCGCGATCGGGATAGGGCTCGAAGCCGGAGGCCGTCCGCCGGGCCGAGCGGAGCGACGGGTCGAGGCCGGACGGGGTTTGGCCGGGTTCGAAGGTCACGAGGTCGTCGGGCCGTGCCAGGGCCGCGGCTGTGAAACCGGGGCCGGGCACCAGCGAGGCGCTGAGTTCCGGTTCGAAATAGCCGGTGAGAAAGCCGGCTCGCCGCTCGGCTTCGATGGCGCGCGACGGCCGCGTGACACGGTAGGCGGTGAAGGCGGTCTCGAAGAATTTTCGCGCGGCCTCGCGGGGGACGTCGCGTGCCTTGGTGCAGGCCGCCGCCAGATCGGCCGTCGATCCGCGCACGCTCGCCAGCTGGCTCAACGGGGCGAGCGGTGCGCCGCAGCTCAGGCGAAAGGCGTCGAGCCCAGCGGCGTGATCGTCGGCTGAGAAGCCAAGCAGGCTGGCGAGTTCGACGGGTTCGAGGACGGCATCGCCGAGTCGCAGAGGCTCAGCCGCGACGGCACCGTAGCTCGCGAGGAGAGCCGCCGCCCCGAAAGCGGTAGAGGCCGTGTGCCATGGGGCGGACATGGTTCGCTCGGCCGATCAGCTGCCGGCTTCCGTGGCGACGAGCTGCCAGTTCGGATCGCGGCTGCCCATGGTGCGGGCGAAGGTCCAGACGTCGGGCACCTCGACCACGGCCTCCGCGCTGCCGTCGACGACCTTGCCCTCGGCATCGCGGGTCGCGGTGATGAGGTTCGACAGGAACCGCACGGTGACCTGCGCGACACGGTTCTTCACGTCGACGGCGACGATTTCGGCCTTGTCGATCGACACGAAGGTGGTCTCGGCCGTCTCCTTGCGCTGCTCGCGCTCGGTGATCGCCCGCTCGAAACCTTCGGCGACTTCGCGCGACAAGAGGGTCCGCAGCGTCTTGCGGTCGCCCTTGTTGAAGGCGAGGACGATGGCCTCGTAGGCCTTCTTGGAGCCCTCGACGAAGGCGCGCGGATCGAACCCCGGTTCCAGCTGCAACACCTGCTCGAGCCCGCTTGCGACCGGCGAACCCGGCTCCGCGATCCCACGCCAGTCGCGCACCGGCGCAACGGCCGCCGCGGCGGCCTGTCCGCGGTCGGCACCAGGCAGACGGACGACGTTGTCACCGTCGGAGCGTCCGTCCGTCCGTCCGGTCGGCGGCTCGGTCCTGTTCCGCTCCACCGGGCGGAACGGCGAGCGCTCGGCACCCGTCTTCTGGCCGAGTACCGAGCGCAGCCGCCAGATCACGAAGACGGCGAGGGCCAGAAAAATGATCGTCGTAACGTCGAAAGAATCCTGCATCACCGATCCGGGTCGTGGTCGCCGCACGAACTTGACAGACACGAACGTGCTCTGGCCGCGAGGCGTTGCGATCCGCCCCGTCCTGCGCCCTTTAGCCGAGCCCCACGTAAGGATCGAGCCGCCAGAACGCGGACAGGCGCGGTGGGGCGCGCTCGCGATGATAGCCGGATATGGGGCGACGTCGCGAGCGGTTCCAGACGGCGAGTGGGCACAGGCTCGATTGGCGTGATGCGTCGGAGCGCCCCGAGGCCGGATTTCCGGCTGTTCGCAGACCTGGAATCCGAGAAAGGCACGCCGGGCTTTCGCTTGTTCGTGTTCTACGGGCATGGTAGCGGCGCTCGCGCCCCGACGGCCGGATCAAAAACCGGTCGGCGAGAGAGCGCGGGCGTCGATGCCCGGAAACGTCCAGGAAGGAGATACGTCATGGCCGATACTTCGGCACCGAACGGCGGCGCGCCGCAGACCGAAGATGTCGCACCGGCGATCAACGCCCTCGCGCAGTACGCCAAGGACCTTTCCTTCGAGAATCCGCTCGCCCCGCGCTCGCCGCAGCAGCAGGATGGCGGACCGCAGATCAACATTCAGGTCAACGTCAGCGCGCAGCAGCTCGCCGAACAGGATTTCGAGGTCGTGCTGACGCTCGAAGGCGACGCGAAGGTCAAGAACGACGTCCTGTTCGCTTTCGAGCTGAAATATGCCGGCGTCTTCCGGATGCGCAACATCCCGCAGGACCAGATCCATCCGGCCGTGATGATCGAGTGCCCGCGGCTGCTGTTCCCGTTCGCTCGCCAGATCGTCGCCGATGCAGTGCGCAACGGTGGCTTCCCGCCCCTCTACATCGATCCGATCGACTTCGTCGGTCTCTACCGCCAGAAATCCGAGGAAGCACAGAACGCGGCGGGTGCGCAGCCCACCGGACCGTTGGCCTCCTGAAGTTACGACACGCCCTCGGCCGCGATGGCCGGGGGTATCCGCCCGCTCTTCAGCCGGTCACGGTTTCGCGTTCGAGGCGTCGACGCAGGCGGGTGGCGCCGTAGACCGCAGCGAGATGCTGGCGTGCCGCATGGATCGGCGGAGCCTCTCGCTCGGCACGGGCGGCAGCGATCACCAGCAGCGTCGTTGCGATGGAATGTTGAAGGCGTCCCTGCGCGCTCGCATGCGCGAGGACGTCGCCGGACGCAGCCGGCGTCGACTCGACGTTCATCATGGTCAGCCCCTTGAGCCGTTACGACTCCATCGCCCTTTCGAGGTGCGATCGGAGCAATATTCGCGCTCCACTGGGCGTGATCAAGGCAGCTTGGCCGTATCGCTGCGATCCCCCGACGCCCTTCACGAACGAGGGGCGCGGGACTTGAGGGCGATCAGGCGCCGCAGACCGCTTCGATCTTGCTCTTGAGAGTCGCTGCGTTGAACGGCTTGACGATGTAGTTGTTCACGCCGGCCTTCTTGGCGGCGATCACGTTCTCGGTCTTGGACTCGGCCGTCACCATGATGAACGGCGTCGTGCGCAGGCCCTCGTCGGCGCGGACATGGCGCAGCAGTTCGTAGCCGGTCATCGGCTCCATGTTCCAATCGGAGATGACGAGCCCATACTTTCGGGTCTTCAGCCGTCCGAGGGCCGCCGTACCGTCCGAAGCGTCGTCGACGTCCTCGAAACCGAGTTGCTTCAGGAGGTTGCGGATGATGCGGACCATCGTCTGATAGTCGTCGACGACGAGGATCGGCATGCCGAGGTCGAGGGCCATGGAAGGACTGCTCCGGGAGGCGGGGCCGGTTCCGTCATGCGGCCCCGTGATTGGCATGAGATTATGCGGATGGCGTTGCAAAGCGGTTAACCGGAGGCATCGGTCACGGAGGATGCGATGGAATGGGTGCCGTGGCCGGCTCCTATCTGTTCGGAGAGGGCTCGATGACGCCGCATCCGCCTCGGTAGTCACACCCGAGGCGATCCGTGGAGAACCCTGCGACGATCCTTCCGCGACAGGGGGAAGGTGCCTCATACGTTTCCCACGACAATCGAAGTCCGGCGCGGAAGTGCCGTGGGAACGACCTGTGGCCGAGATCGAGATCGTCTATGTCACCACGAGTCGAAGCGAGCACAGAAACGTCCCGCCCAAGCGTCGCGCGCTGTCCTATGAACTCGGTGATCCACTTCCCCGTATCGGCGAAAGCGTCATCATCGATTTCGACGGGGGGGTGCCCACGCGCTGGATCGTTCAAGATGTCGCCCACGTGATCGAGGACGAACGGCACGGCGTCGTGGTGCGCTTGGCGGCCCCGTTCTCGTCGTGAGGTCATACCGGCTCGCTTGACCCGTCCTCCGCTTTTCGACAGGGACGGCGCCGGAATCGCAACGCGCAGGACCCGATGTCGTCTGGCGAGGAGACCATCCCAAGGCTCGGCGCCACGGGGGACCCGAACGATCCTGCCGAAGCGGCCGGCCTCCCGGATCGGTCGGCACGCTTCACTATCTCGCGCGACGTCGAGCCGCTGCCGCCGGAGCTCGCCGGGGCGGTGGTCGCTCTGGGCAATTTCGATGGCGTCCATCGTGGCCACCGGGCGTTGATCGACGCGGTGCGCGAGGAAGCCCGCCGCTTCGTGCCGCGACGTCCCGCCGCGGCGCTGACCTTCGAGCCGCATCCACGCGCCTATTTCGCGCCCGACCAGCCGATGTTCCGCCTCACCGGGCCGGCCGCCAAGGAGATCGTGTTCGCGCGCCTTGGCCTCGACGGCCTGATCGAGCGTCGTTTCGACGCGGAGCTCGCCGGCACGAGCCCCGCGGATTTCGTCCACGGCCTCCTTCTGAAGACGCTCGGCCTTTCGGGCGTCGTCATCGGCCACGATTTCCACTTCGGACGCGGCCGCACAGGAACGCCGGCCATCCTGGCCGATCTCTGCGCGGCCGCGGGCTTGGCCTGCCGGATCGTGTCTCCGGTCTCTCCCGAGCCCGGGCAGCCTCCGATCTCGTCGAGTGCGATCCGCGCCGCCCTCGGAGCCGGCGCGGTCGCTGCGGCGAACGCGCTGTTGGGCTATCGCTGGTTCGTGCTCGGCACGGTCCGCCACGGCGAAAAGCGCGGACGCGAACTCGGGTTTCCGACCGCGAACCTCGCTCTCGACTCCTGCGGCCTCGCGCACGGCATCTACGCGGTGCGAGTGCGCCTGCCCGACGGCACGCTGCACGATGGCGTCGCGAGCTACGGCCGGCGCCCGACCTTCGATGACGGAGCGCCGCTGCTGGAAACGTATCTATTTGATTTTTCAGGCGATCTCTACGAGCGGGAGATCGCGGTGGAGTTCGTGGATTTCATCCGCGGCGAAGAGCGCTTCGCGAGCGCCGGGGCTCTCGTCGCGCGCATGCATGTCGATGCGGCGGAGGCCCGTGCCCTGCTCGTCGGCGACACCGTTGCCTCGATGTTGGGGTAACGCCCCTCCCGGCGTTCAGGAACATCGGGCTATGACGTTGCGTATCGGTTGGTCCGCATCGTCCCGTGCGTGGAATGCTGGCCCCGTGGAGAACCGCTCATGAACGCCTTCATCGCCGTCGTCCTCGTCTGCGCGAACGGCATCCCCCAGGATGCCTGTACCGACGACAAGGCCAGCGAGGTGCGCAAGGTCAGGGTCGCGAACGAACTCGGCTGCACCAGCGGCTGGCAGGAGATCATCGCCCGCACCGACCTGCGCGACGAGATCGGCAAGACTTCCTACCTCAAGACCGAGTGCCGCCGGGTGAAGGAGTAGGATCGGTCCGGCCGACGCCCTCACCCGGTTCGGTCAGGCCTCGGGGAGGCCCGGAGCGATCCCGAGGGCGTCGAGGCCCTCCTCCAGCAGGTTGCCGGCATCGGGCGTGCGCAGGAGTTCCTTGACGGCGCCGTCGCCGGCCGCCTCGCGCTCGCGGGCGAAAGCCACGGCGCCGTCCCAGTCCTGCGCGTCCATGTCGCCACGGCCGATGTAGAGCAGCGCCAGGAGTTCTGCGCGCCGGTCGTCGTCGAGGCCGCGGATCATGCCGCGGACCTCGGTCTCCGTGGCGTCCTCGGTGCCGGAGGTGAGGACGTCGGTGGCGCCGTCATCGATCGGATTCGAGCCGGAATCCGGATCTGTCGGGCCTTCCTTCACCTCGACCGCCCGCAGTCGCAGGACGATTTCGGTGACGGTGTCGACGGCGAGATCCATGGAAACTCCTGATGCGGTGAGGGAAAAACCGGGATCGGCCACGCGAACCGAGGGAGCCGGATGCGGGTCCGATGCGTTCGGGATGCGTCCAGGGAACGGTGCCGAGGCTCGCGGGCCGGAGACCACCTAACCGCCGAGTGCCGCCGCGGGTTCGATCCGTCCGGCACGAAAGCGCCGCCCTGCCTCCTCGGTACTATGCCCAAGGTCTCATGCTGCTTTCGATCATGCTCTGCGCCCTGCCGCCGCTTTCGCGCACGCAGAGAGCGCGCTACCAAGTCCTTGTGCAGCCTCCGATTTTCGCCCTCCCGCAAAGCCGCTCCCGGCGCCGTGCCGCCCTGGCGGCGTTCGCGCTCGCCTGGTCAAGCCCGCTTCGGGCCGAGCCGGAGCCCACGGCGCCGGCCTGCTATCCGACGGCCGGTGGTGCGCTCGAAATCTGCCGGTCGGGGGGCGAGCCTGAGGGCGTGCTCTATGCGCCGCCGCCCTGCCGGTTTGGCTATGGCGTTCAGATCATTCGACTGAAGGCGCGCAACGCGCCGGGGCCGCTCCAGGTCGTGTTCCATGCCGAGCCGGTTCGCGACGGCGGCAAGGCTTCCAAGAACGGGGCCTGCGAGGCGGATCTGCGGGCGACCGATCCCGCAGCCGGCGGTTCGGTGCGGACGGGCCGGCTAGCGGAGCAACTCCCGACGATGGGCTTGCCCGCCTCGTCGAGGACCGGGGCCAGGGCCGGCGGCTCGGGCCGGCGGCCGCGGCCAATCCTGGCATTTGCCCTGTCGCCGAAGGGTGTCCATCCGGGC
>NZ_VRVE01000099.1:0-14175 GCF_008040035.1 Methylobacterium sp. WL9 | reverse complement strand
CCCCGAGGCTGCGCCGCGACGGCCCGGCATGGCGGGGCGAGCGCCGCGAGAGCAGGGCGGCGGCGAGAACCGTCGTCGCGATGATCAGGCTGTCGTGGTTGAACGAGGCCGCGAGCGAGAGCGACATCGGCAACATCAGGATGCAGAAGAACAGGATGCGGCCGCGCTGCGCCAGCGCCAGCGCCGCTAGCCCGATCAGGAAGTAGGCCGCGAGGTTCGCGAACCGCCCGATCAGCGCGGCGGTGGCGTCGGGAAGACCGAGCGCTGTGCCGAGCAACAGGCCGATTGCCGACGGTACGTAGAAGACGGGGCAGTAGGTCCCGATCGTGTAGAGCGGAACGAAGGCCGGCTTGCCCGCGGCATCGTCGTCGAGCGACATCGGGGCAGGCGAGTAGGCCGACGTGATCGGCCGAGACCGGCTCAGCCGCTCCCAGGCCGGATCGATGGTGACGCCGGCCGTGGTCCGGGTCGAACCGTCGGAAAACGGGATCGCCTCCCGGTGCCCGACGATCTGCCCGTCCATGAGGGCCACGGCGCGCAGCAGATGAGCCGACTCGTCGGCGACTTCGCCGAAGGGGACGAGCAGTGCCAGCAGGATGCCGAGCGGCAGGCCGAAGGCCGCCAGGGCGATCATCCAGAGCGGAGAACGGGTGGGGGCGAGCAGCGCCGGCCTGTCGGGAGTCACGCCGCCGAGCTTTCGGAGGCGTCCTGCGCCGGGTCGCGACCGAACGGCCCCGTCTCGATCGCGGGCATCTCGACTTTTTGCGCCAGGAGACGGCGGAGCTTGAGCATCAGCATCAACGTCGCGCCGATGCCGAGCGCCAGAACGCCGATGCGCAGCCATTCGGCGAGGTTGCCGCCGGCGACGGCGAGGCCGCCGGAGCGGCCGAGCGCGCCGATCATCACGTAGGCGAGCAGTGCCGGCAGGGAGGCTACCGTACCGATGAGGTAGTCGGACAGGCGCACGCTGGTGAGGCTCAAGGCGTAGCTCGTCGGCGCGAACGGCATGATCGGCGACAGGCGCAGCAGGCAGACGACCCGCCAGCCCTCCTTGGCCAGCGACCGGTCGAGGCCGGCGAGACGTCCGCGTCTCTCGGAGCCACCCGGCTTGCGTGGCCGCATGACCCGCCCGAGGCCGAAGCTCGCGAGCGCTCCCGTCATCGTGCCGGCGGCGGCGACCAGGAACCCGGTTTGCGTGCCGAACAGCGTACCTGCAGCGACGCCGATCAACGAGGCGGGCAGCACGCCGCTCGCGGCGACGAGCGCCTGCACGGCGAGCAGAAGGGCCGGGCCGAGGGCGCCGCGCTGCTCACAGAAAGCCTGGACCCAGGTCACGGCGTCGAGGGCGGTCTTGGGCGAGGCGATGGCGAGAAGGAGCGGCAATCCGGTGACGAGACCGAGCGCCACGATCGGAAGATGTCGCCGAAGCCCCGTCACGACCGCACCTGCGCCGGCTCGCTCGCGGCCGGAACCGACGCGGAATAGAGCGGGTCGCTACGCAGGCCGAACCGGTTCAGCCGATAGTCGAGCGCCGTCTTCAGGACACCGAGGCCGTAGATGCAGCTGCGGCGGAAATTGATCGAGGACGCGTCGTCGAAATAGCGGGTCGGGCAGGAAATCTCGCCGATGCGAAAGCCGGCATGCATGGTCTGGGCGAGCATCTGGTTGTCGAACACGAAATCATCCGAACAGCGGTCGAGGGCGATGCTTTCGAGGACGGTGCGGCTCCAGGCGCGATAGCCGGAATGGTACTCGGAGAGTTTCTGCCCCATGAGAATGTTCTGCACGAAGGTCAGGCCGCGATTGGCGACGTACTTGTAGAGCGGCATGCCGCCGACGAGCGCGCCCTTGCCGAGGATGCGCGAGGCCAGCACCGCGTCGTACTCGCCGGAGACGATCATCGAGGCCATCGCCGTCACGAGACGCGGGGCGTATTGATAGTCCGGGTGGAGCATCACGACGATGTCGGCGCCACGGTCCAACGCCGTGCGATAGCAAGTCTTCTGGTTTCCGCCGTAGCCCAGGTTGCGCGTGTGCCGCACCGTGTGGATGCCGAGGGACTGCGCCACCGCGACGGTCTCGTCACGGCTTGCGTCATCGATCAGGATGACATCGTCGACGATATCGAGGGGAATCTCCGCATAGGTCCGGCGGAGCGTGGCCGCCGCATTGTACGCCGGCAGCACGACGGCAATTTTCTGACCATGCAACATCTGTCGACCGACTCTACGTAACTGAACTGCATCCGCCATACGCGCGCGCTGCGGTCTACGTCATCATCCGCAGCGACCGAACCTCAGGCCCTCCCTGGGGAACATGAGGATATCGGGCAACTCCTCGATCGAAACTGCGCATCGACAAATCCCGACAATTACGGCGAGATTGGAGACGAGTTTCGGATTTGCCCGAGCTCTGCCGCGAAAGCCGTACCTGACGAAATTGCACGGGCGCTTGCCTCAGACACGCCGTCGCACCTTCGATCCGGCTGAGAGAAAACCATCCCATCCGTCGGACGTCCGGCAGCGCAGCGGACTCGGCCACATGCGGCCGGCCAGGACCTGCGCGGTTAACGGTGAGTTAACCGTGGCATAGGACGCTGCCGTCGACCGTAATCGACGACGGACCGATGCCGTGACGGGCGAGGCGAACTCGATCGACGTGCCTCGCAATCCGCGGGTCCGCCTCATGCCGAACATCCCATGACGTTGACCGCACGCATCCTGCTTCTCGTCCTGCTCGCGCTCACGCCGGCAGTGGCGGTGCAGGTCTACAACGAGCGGGCCTTGCGGGATTCGCGGGCGGAGGCTGTGCGGGCGGCGGCGGCGCGCGGGGCCCAGGCCGTCGCCGCCGACCTTGCCCAGTTCGCCGACGGGGCCCGCCAGGTGCTCGAGATCCTGGCCGAGGAACCGGCGATCCGCGACCGGGACGCGACGGCCTGCACGCCCTTCCTCGCGTCCGTGGCCGGCCGGCTCACCGGCTCCAACATCATCGTGGTGACGGATGCCGCCGGCGGCGTCGTCTGCAACAGCAAGGGAGCGGCAGCGGGCTCCTATTCCCTGGCGGACCGCAACTACTTCAAGACGGTGATGGCGACCGGCCGCTCCGCGATCGGCGAATATGTGATCGGGCGCGGCAACGGGCGCCCGACCATCCAGTTCGCGCACCCGCTTCGCGACGGCAGTGGGCGGGTCGACGGCCTGATCAATCTCGGCTTCGATCCGGAATGGCTGAGCCGCCGTCTCGCCCAGGCCGGAATACCGCGGGACGCCGCCGTCACAGTCATCGATCGCAACGGGTCCGTGGTCGTACGGCTGCCCGATCCGGAGGCCTGGATCGGGCACGGCGTGCCCGACAGCTTCGAGGCGGCACTGAAAGAGGCCGTGGCGGCCGGGGGCGTCTCCGAGATGCGTGGGCTTCGCGGCACCCTGCGCATCACCGGCGTCGTGCGTCCGCAAGGCGCGCTCGACGGCATCACCATCGCCGTCGGCATCAGCCGCGAGGCGGCCTTCGCCGATATCGACGCGGCGAACCGGCGCGGCGTGGTGCTGATCCTCGTCGGCATCCTGATCGCCCTGCTGGCGGCGCTGGTCGGCGGCCGCCTCTTCATCCGCCGCCCCGTCCAAAGACTTCTCAGAGCCGCGCATGCCTGGCGCGGCGGCGATCTCGGCTCCCGTTCGGGACTGAGCGGCAGCTCCGAATTCGGCGAACTCGGCCAAGCCTTCGACACCATGGCCGCGGCGCTGCAGAGCCACGAACAGGACCTCAAGGCCGAACTCTCGCGCAGCCATGCTCTGCAGGAGCAGCAAGTCACGATGCTGCACGAGCTGAACCACCGCGTGAAAAACACGCTCGCGACCGTGCAATCCCTCGCCCGGCAATCGCGCGGCGGCGAGGAACAGGTGGCGCAACTCGAGAACCGCATCCTGGCCCTCTCGAAGACGCACGATCTGCTCACCCGCCGGGACTGGACGCGGGCGTCGCTCCGGCAGGTGCTGGAGAACGAACTCTCGCCCTACCGCAACGGCGAAGACCAGTTCGAACTCGTCGGCGAGGACGTCGACCTGCCGCCGCGCTACGTGCTGGCGCTCGGCATGACGGCGCACGAACTCACCACCAATGCCGCCAAGTACGGTGCGCTCTCGACAGGCACCGGCCGCGTCAGCGTCGGCTGGCGGGTCACCCGCGGTGGTGCCGGCCAGAGCCGCCTGCGGATCGAATGGCGCGAGCGCGATGGCCCGCCCGTCACGATCCCGCGCCACCGCGGTTTTGGCAGCCGCCTGATCACCGGCGGCATCGCGCGCGAACTCGCCGGCGAGGTCCGGCTCGACTTCGACCCGGACGGCTTGCGCTGCGTCATCGACGTGCCGCTCGAGGCGTGCGCCACCGCACATTGAGGCTGTCGGTCAGCGTGCCGACGACGGAGATAATCTCCGCGCCTGCGACGATCGGGCCGAGGCGGGCAAAATTGCGTGAAGGGGGGACACCGCGGTCGGAGCCTGTGCTATATCCGCCTCCATGCGAAGCACAGTCCCGGTTACCTCTCAGCGGCGCATCCTGTGCGTCTTTCCCGCCTACACGCCGTCCTTCGGCACGTTCTCGCACGCCTACCCCCTGATGGGCGGCGTGAAGGCGTTCATGCCGCCGCAAGGGCTCCTGGTGATTGCGGCCTACATGCCCGAGAGCTGGGAGTGCCGCTTCATCGACGAGAACATCCGCCGCGCGGGTCCTGAGGACTTCGCCTGGGCCGATGCCGTGTTCGTGTCGGGCATGCACATCCAGGAAGGCCAGATCCACGACATCGGCCGGCGCGCGCATGCCGCCGGCAAGGTCGCGGCGCTCGGCGGCCCCTCTGTCTCGGGCGCCAAGGAGAAGTACCCGGATTACGACTACCTGCATGTCGGCGAGATCGGCGATTCCACCGACCGGCTGATCGAGGCGCTCGACCACGATCTGTCGCGACCCGACCGTCAGGTGATCTTCGAGACCAAGGACCGGCTCCCGCTCTCCGACTTTCCGGCGCCGTCCTACGAGGCGGCACCGCTCAAGCGCTACCTGATCGGTTCGCTGCAATTCTCCTCGGGCTGTCCCTATCGCTGCGAGTTCTGCGACATCCCACAGCTCTACGGCCGCCAGCCCCGACTGAAGAGCCCGGAGCAGATGTGTGCCGAGCTCGACGCCATCATCAGCCAGCCCGGCCATCCGGCCGTGGTCTACTTCGTCGACGACAACTTCATCGCCAATCGCAAGGCGACGCGGGACATGCTCCCGCATCTCGTCGCCTGGCAGAAGAAGAACGACTACCCGCTTCAGTTCGCCTGCGAGGCGACGCTGAACATGGCCAAGCAGCCCGAGATCCTCGAGCTGATGCGGCAGGCGAACTTCATGACCGTCTTCGTCGGCATCGAAACGCCGGAGGAGGGCGCCCTCAAGGGCATCGACAAGACCCACAACGCTGCCGTGCCGATGTACGAGGCGATCTCGACGCTGAACTCCTACGGCCTCGAAGTGACCTCGGGCATCATCCTCGGGCTCGACACCGACAGCGACCTGTCCGAACAGAACCTGATCGACTTCATCGACAAGTCGGCGATCCCGGTGCTGACGATCAACCTGCTGCAGGCGTTACCAAAGACGCCGCTCTGGGACCGCCTCGAACGCGAGGGCCGGCTCGTCCACGACGCCAGCCTGGAATCGAACGTCCTGTTCATGCGCCCGCACGACACCGTGGTGGCGAGCTGGCGCAGGGCGATCGGTCATGCCTACACGCCCGAACATCTCTTCGAGCGCTTCAAGCACCAGTGCGATGTGACCTACGGCAACCGCATCGTCACGCCGACCAAGGGGAAGCTGACCTTCACCAACCTTCGCCGCGGCCTGATCCTCGGCTTCAACATCATCACTCGCGTCGGGATGTTCTCGGATTACCGGCGGCCGTTCTGGAACGCGGCGCGCCACGCCCTGAAGCGCGGGCAGATCGAGGCCGTGTTCAACATGGGCTTCGTCGCCCACCACCTGATCCGCTTCACCCGCGAGGCCCTGCGCGGCGAGCACAACGCCTCGTTCTACGCGGCCAAGGCCGCCGAGACGGAAGAGGCGCGCGAGCGCGGCTTCTGGGCCAGCGCCCGCCGCCGGTTCGTGCCGGAGCGCGAGGCGGCATAGCCGCCCCGGCAGCCGGCTTGACTCGCCGGCTGCTCGAGGGCCTTGAGGCGGCATGTCCAGCCTCGATGCCTTCGCGCTCGATACCCTAGCCCAGCTCGATGCCGCCTCCCTGCGCCGACGCCTCGCAGCGACGGAGCGCGGAGACGGTACACTGGCCCGGCGGGCCGGACGCGATCTCGTCTCGTTCTCCTGCAACGACTATCTCGGCCTGAGCCACGATCCACGGGTCGTGGCGGCGGCGACCGAAGCCCTGGCGCGCTATGGAGCCGGGGCCGGGGCCTCACGGCTCGTCACCGGCAACCATCCGCCGCTGATCGCGCTGGAGGAACGGCTGGCCGCCCATAAGGGTACGGAAACGGCGCTCGTCTTCGGCAGCGGCTACCTCGCCAATCTCGGCATCGTCTCCGGACTCGTCGGCGCGGGCGACCTCATCCTGGTCGATGCCCTCGGGCATTCCTGCTTCTTCGCCGGGGCGAAGCTGTCCGGCGCCGAGACGCTCCGCTTCCGTCACAACGACCTTGCGCATCTCGCGACGCTGCTCGGCAAGCATCGGGGCAAGGCGCGACGGGCGATGATCCTCACGGAGCGGGTCTTCAGCATGGATGGCGACCGGGCGCCCCTCGACGGAATCCTGGCGCTGGCCGAGGCGCACGACGCCTGGGTACTGGTCGACGATGCCCACGGACTCGGCGTGGTCGAGCCCGGTGCCCGCGCACCCCTTGAAATGGGCACGCTCTCGAAGACGCTCGGCTCCTATGGCGGCTATCTCTGCGCCTCACGGCCCGTCATCGACCTGCTGACCTGCCGCGCACGCAGCTTCGTCTATACCACCGGTCTACCGCCGGCGTCGGCCGCCGCCGCATTGGCGGCACTCGATATCGTCGAAGCGGAGCCGGAACGCGCCGCCCGGCCTCTGGCGCTCGCCCGCCGCTTCACGGCGCGGCTCGGGCTGCCCGAGGCGCAGAGCCCGATCGTCCCGGTCGTGGTGGGAGAGGCGGAAACGGCACTAGCCCTGTCGTCAGCGCTCGAAGCCCGCGGCTTCCTGGTCGTCGCCATCCGCCCACCAACGGTGGCGACCGGCACGGCACGACTGCGCGTCGCCTTCTCGGCCGCGCATAGCGAGGCGCAGGTGGATGCGATCGCCGCAGCCCTGGCGGATCTGCGACCGGCCGCGACGGCATAGCATTCGCGTTGCGGCGCGGATGCGGTCAGTGTCCGGTCTGGCCTCCACTCTATGGACACGCTGCCTGTGCTCGCCTCCGTCCTCGCCACCCGCAAGCCCATCGCGACGATCCTGGCGCAAGCGGAGGGTTCCGAGGCCTCCGACGGTCTCGCCCGCAGCCTCTCGGCGCTGAGCCTCGTCTGCATCGGCGTCGGCGGCACGATCGGGGCTGGAATCTTCGTGCTGACCGGGACGGCGGCGGCGCAGTTCGCGGGGCCGGGCCTCGCGCTGTCCTTCATCCTCGCCGGCATCGCCAGCGGGCTCGTCGGACTCTGCTACGCCGAACTCGCGGCGATGATCCCGGTCGCCGGATCGACCTACACCTACACCTACGCGACCCTCGGCAGCCTGGCGGCCTGGATCATCGGGTGGGACCTCGTGCTCGAATTCGCGATGGCAGCCTCCACCGTCGCGGTGGGCTGGTCCGGCTACGCACAGAGCCTTGCCGCGGATTTCGGGCTGCGGCTGCCGGCCTCGCTCGCCTCCGCCCCGGGACGCGGCGGCACCATCGATCTGCCGGCCGCCGCGATCACCTGTCTGCTCACCCTGCTGCTCATGCGCGAGGCGCGCGACGCGGCCATGGGCAATACGATCATGGTGGCCCTGAAAGTGGCGATCATCCTGGGATTCGTCGTGGTCGGCGCAGCTCACGTGAAGCCCGAGCTCTGGTCGCCGCTGGTGCCCCAAAACGACGGCGCGTTCGGCGCCTTCGGCTGGAGCGGCATCCTGCGTGGGGCGGGCGTGGTGTTCTTCGCTTATATCGGCTTCGAGACCGTCTCCTGCGCCGCCGCCGAGACGCGCAACCCGCAACGTGACGCGCCGATTGGGCTGATCGGAGCACTGATCGTCAGCACGCTGCTCTACGTCGCGGTCGCGATCGTGCTGACCGGTCTCGTGCCCTACAAGGCGCTGAACGTGTCTGATCCGATCGCCAAGGCGGTCGACACGATCGGCCTCGATGGCTTCGGGTTGCTGATCAAGGTCGGCGCTTTGATCGGCCTGACCACCGCCTGCCTGAGCGCGCTCTACGGGCAGGGCAGAATCTTCTATGCGATGGCGCGGGATCGGATGCTGCCGGATATCTTCGCGCGGCTCGATCCAGCCACGCGGGCACCGCGGATCAGTCAGGTTTCGATCGGGCTGGTTACCGCCACGGTCGCTGCGCTGGTGCCGATAGAAATTCTCGGCGAACTCGTCAGCATCGGAACGCTGTTCGCGTTCATCCTGGTCTGCAGCGCCGTCTTGATCCTGCGCCGGACCGAGCCGGAGCAGGCCCGCCCATTCCGGGTGCCCGGCGGCAACGTGCTGCCGGTCCTCGGCATTTTCGCCTGTCTCGCCCTGATGGTCGGGCTGCCGGGCGACACTTGGATTCGGCTCGTCGCCTGGTTGGCGCTGGGGCTCGCGATCTTCTTTGGCTACGGCCGCCGACGACTGCGAGCCGCCGCAGTTCAGTAGGTCCGCTGACCCGTGCGCCCACCGCCGTAGCGCCGACGCAGCCACGACACGACTTTGGGCAGCAGGAAGGCGAGGATCAATTTGCGCATGATGCGGGTCAGGGCTCCGGTATCGTTTTTGTGAAGCCTCAATCGCCCATCGGGCGGCGATGTTCCGTCACAGCTCCAGCGTCAGGGTCACCGGGGCGTGGTCGGAGGGTTTCTCCCAGCCGCGTGCGTCGCGAAACACCTCGACCTTGCGGACCGTGTCCTTGAGGTCCGGCGAGACCCAGGCGTGGTCCAGGCGGCGGCCCTTGTTGGCGGCCTGCCAGTCGGGCGAGCGATAGCTCCACCACGTGTAGATCTTTTCGGGCTCGGGCGTGAGCAGGCGTGCCGTGTCGATCCAGTCGGCCTCGCCGCGGAGGGTCTCCAGCGCTTCCGTCTCGACGGGGGTGTGGCTCACCACGTCGAGCAGCTGCTTGTGCGACCAGACGTCGTGCTCGAGCGGCGCGACGTTGAGATCGCCCACCAGGATCGCCGGCCCGGCAACGCGTTTGCCGCCCCAGGCACGCAACTCTGCCAAGAAGTCGAGCTTGTGCGCGAATTTCGGGTTGAGGGTGCGGTCGGGAATGTCGCCACCGGCCGGCACGTAGAAGTCGTGCAGCGCGATCCCCGCCGCCTTGCCGGCTTCCGGCCCGAGCACCGCCGAGATGTGGCGCGCGTCGGCCCGTTCGCAGAACGGCATCACGCAGCGGGTGATGAGCGGAAACCGCGAGAGGATGGCGACGCCGTTGTAACCCTTCTGCCCGGCGAACGCGACGTTCTCGTAGCCGGAGCCTCGCAGCGCCTTCAGCGGAAAGGCATCGTCGGGGCACTTGGTCTCCTGCAGACAGAGGACGTCGGGCTTCGCAGCGTCGAGAAAACGCAGTACCGAGTCGATGCGCAGCCGCACCGAGTTGATGTTCCAGGTGGTGACGGTGAAGCGCAACGGATCCGGCCCTGTTGGGTTGGCATCGGCGAAGGGCGTTACCGATAGATCGGTTTCGTGCGCCCGTCGCCGGTGAAATGCCGCCGGCGGTCTGCTCTCCACGGCGGCCGGCGACCTCTCGTTCAAGGACCCCCCGCGTGTCACGCACCCGCTCCGTGCTCTTCAACCTGTACTGGGCCGGCTGGACCGGCCTGTTCGCGTTCCCACTGGTGGTGCTCGCGGCCCTCGGCTCGCCGGCCCGGCCGATCCGGGCTTTCACCCGGCTGTGGTCGCGGGGCATCCTGTTCGGACTGCATCACATCATCGGCCTGACCTACGTGGAGGAGGGTCGCGATCGCATCCCATCCGGACCGTGCCTGATCGTGGCCAACCACCAATCGGCCTGGGAGACGCTGGCTTTCCTGACCCTCGTCCCCAACGTGGCGATCGTGGCCAAGCGTGAACTCGTGGCGATCCCGATCGTCGGCTGGTTCCTGAAGCGCTCGCCGATGATCATCATCGACCGCGCCAACGGCACGCAGGCCCTGCGCATCATGATCGACGAGAGCCGCGCCGCCATCGGGCAGGGGCGCTCGATCCTGATGTTCCCGGAGGGGACACGCGGGGAGATCGCGGCGCCGGTGCAGTTCAAGCGCGGCGTCGAGCTGCTCTACGCCAAGCTCGGGCTGCCGGTGCTGCCGGTCGCGGTGAATTCCGGGCTGTACTGGCCGCATGGCGGCTCTCGCCACAAGCCCGGAACGGTTGTGGTGAGCTACCTCTCCACGCTCGCGCCGGGCCTGACCGGGGCTGAGTTCATGCGCGGCACGCAGGGAGCGATCGATTCGGAGCTCGACCGCTGGCGGGAGCCGCGAGCGCGGACCGTAGATCCGGCGCTGCAGGCGATCTGACGGCCTACTGCTCCGCCTGCGCTTCGTTGCGCTTGATCTGCTCGCGCATCGCTTTGTCCTCAGCGCGGCCGTAATCGATGAAGAACAGTGTGCCGTCGACGGCCTTGCCCTTCTGCAGGTTCGCGAGCTGCACCGTGGTCAGGTAGCCCTGCGGATCGGTGATCCGCCATTGCGAGAGCGTCTTCATCTCGGCGTCGAAATAGAGCTGGATCTTCGAGGTACCGCCGAGCGTCGATCGGTCCTCCAGCGTCACGCGGATACCGCCCGGCTCGTTCGAGACATCGGTCACGCTGAGGTCGCGGGCGAGGTCGATCTTTTCGCGGATCAGGAATTTCAGCGGCGTCTGCGAGATGAAGTAGAGATCCTGCGTGTTCAGCTTGCGGTCGCGCACGGCCACCGAGGTGCCGTCCGCGATCACCTCCAGCGGCGAGGGCTGATCGTACTCGAAGCGCAGGCGGCCGGGCTTGGCCAGCGAGATCTTGCCGCCGATCCTGCGGCCGTCCGGCCCGATCTGCATGAAGCTGCCGGTGAGCGTCTGGAAGCTGTTGAAATAGGCGTTGGCGCGCTGGACGACGGCTTCGGGCTCGGCATTCTGCAGCGACGACCCGGCACCCGGCGCTCCGACCGCGGCGACCTGGGACTCGGCGGGCCGCCCGGCAGCCTTGGGAGCGACGGGTTTGTCGGTGCTCGCAGCCTTGTCCTTGGCCGGCTTCTGCGCGGATTTCTTGGCAGACGGCGCGTCCGGCTCGGAGGGCGCAGGCGCGGCCTTCTCCTCCTTGTTGCCGAGGAGGCCATCGATGAAGTTGGACAGCTGCGCCGAGGCCGGCTGCGGCTGCAGCGCGAGGGCCAGGAGAAGCAGCGGACCGGCGGCGAGGCGGGAGCGGCGGCCAGTCATCGTCTTGCGTTCTCCGAGACTTGCGGGCGTTTTGGTCGGGACCGCTTCGGTCCACCTTGACGTTCCGGAGCGCAAAGCACCGGAACGTTCGTGGTTAGAGCCCGCGCCTGTGGCGAAGTTGCGGCCTCACTCGTCGTCGTCGTAGCCCGAGGAGGGCATCGGCACGCCGTCGACCAGGATCTCGCGCTTGCCGGCGTGGTTGGCCGGCCCGACGATGCCCTCGATCTCCATGCGCTCCATGATCGAGGCGGCGCGGTTGTAGCCGATCTGCAGGCGACGCTGGATGTAAGAGGTCGAGGCCTTCTTGTCGCGCAGCACCACGGCGATCGCCTGGTCGTAGAGATCGGCCGCATCGCCGCCGCTGGCCGCGACGAAGGCGCCGACGTCGAAGACCGGAGCGTCGGCCTCCTCGCCCTCGGCCTCTTCCTTGTCGGCCTTGGCACGAGAACCCTTCGTAGCCTTCTCCGGCTCACCCGTGCCGTCATCCGCCGTGACCGCTTCGAGATAGGACGGCCGGCCCTGGCGCTTGAGGTGGTCGACGACGGTCTCGACTTCCGAGTCCGAGCAGAACGGACCGTGCACGCGGGTGGTGCGGCCGCCACCGGCCATGAACAGCATGTCGCCCTGGCCCAAAAGCTGCTCGGCGCCCATCTCGCCGAGGATCGTGCGCGAGTCGATCTTCGAGGTGACCTGGAAGCTGATGCGGGTGGGGAAGTTCGCCTTGATCGTGCCGGTGATGACGTCGACGGAGGGGCGCTGCGTCGCCATGATCAGGTGGATGCCGGCGGCACGTGCCATCTGGGCGAGACGCTGGATCGCGCCTTCGATGTCCTTGCCGGCGACCATCATCAGGTCGGCCATCTCGTCGACGACGATGACGATGTAGGGGAGCGCCGAGAGGTCCATCGCCTCCTCGACGAACACCGCCTCGCCGGTCTCGCGGTTGAAGCCGGTCTGGATCGTGCGGTTGATGACCTCGCCCTTCTCGCGAGCCTCCTTCATCCGGCCGTTGTAGCCGTCGATGTTGCGCACACCGACCTTGGACATCTTCTTGTAGCGCTCCTCCATCTCGCGCACGGCCCATTTGAGGGCGATCACCGCCTTCTTCGGGTCGATGACGACGGGGGAAAGCAGGTGCGGGATGCCGTCGTAGACGGAGAGCTCCAGCATCTTGGGGTCCACCATGATCAGGCGGCACTCCTCCGGCTTCAGCCGGTAGAGCAGCGACAGGATCATCGTGTTGATGGCGACCGACTTGCCCGAGCCGGTGGTGCCGGCGACGAGCAGGTGCGGCATCCGGGCGAGGTCGGCGATGATCGGCTCGCCGCCGATGTTCTTGCCGAGGCACAGTGCCAGCTTGTGCTTGGTGTGGACGAAGTCCTCGGATGCGAGGAGCTCACGCAGATACACGGTTTCGCGCACGGCGTTCGGCAGTTCGATGCCGATGACGTTGCGGCCGGGGACAACGGCGACGCGGGCCGAGACGGCGGACATCGAGCGGGCGATGTCGTCAGACAGGCCGATGACGCGGCTCGACTTGGTGCCGGGTGCCGGCTCCAGCTCATAGAGCGTCACCACCGGGCCGGGGCGAACAGCGAGGATGTCGCCGCGCACGCCGAAATCCTGCACGGTCTGCTGGAGGTTGAGTGCGTTCTGCTCGAGTTCGTCCGCGTCGACCTCTTCCGTGTCGGAGAGCATCGGCTCGGCGAGGAGTTCGAGGGCCGGAAGCTCGTAGTTCTCGTTGCCGACGAAGGACATCGGCACATGCTGGTTCGCGGGCACCAGGGTGCGGCGCTCGGGCATGATCGCACGGGACGTCGAGACCGGCGCCGGCAGGGCGGCGACCGGCTCGGGAGCGGGCTCCGGCTCGGGCTCGACCAGTGCGATCTCGGGCTCATCGATCTCGGACAGGGCCGATTTCGGCGTGCGCAGCAGGACCGGACGTGACGGGATCGGCACGGGACGCGGCGCAGCGGCGATCTCCTCCTGCACAAACGGGGGAGGGGAGGGGAAGGTCGCGACGGGCGTCGGCACGACCGGCTGAGGGGTAACGGCCGGGCGGATGGCAGCGCGGGCGGCCATGGCGGAGTGTGCGGGACGCGGAGCCGGCGCGGCGCGCTCGGAGAGACCGCCCGGTACGAGGCTCAGCGCGGGCTTCGCGGCGGCGGGCCGCATGTCGTCCTGCTCGAGTACGACCGGAGCGTTGGCCGGAAGCGGCATCGGCATCCCCTCGAAGCGCACGAGGTGATCGAGCGCATAGACCGGAGCCGTCGGCAGGGCGCGCAGCAGCGAGACGTCGAGAGGCACGGAGACGTACATCTCGGGGGTCTGCGTCACCGCCTGCGGGATCGTGACGTCGGGGCTCGGCGCATCGGCGAACCACAGTTCGGTCGAGGAGGATTCGGCAGCACCGAACCAGCCCTGCAGATCCGACCAGTCCGGCACGTCGGACCACTCGGCATCGGGCACAGGCTCCTCGGAGACCGCCACCGGCTTCGGGGCCGGGGGACGCGGCCGATCGGGGGTGCGGAAGAAGCGGACTCCGGGCGGCGGCACGAACGGGCGACGCCAGGCCGGCATGGCCTCGGCGG
>NZ_VRVE01000098.1:0-14296 GCF_008040035.1 Methylobacterium sp. WL9 | reverse complement strand
GAGCGTTTCGGCACCCGCTGGACGGTCTGGGTCGGCGGCGTCGCCCTCATCTTCGGTGCGGCCCTGCTGGTGCGCTACTCGGTGGAGGCCGGCTATTTCGGGCCGGGCGGCCGGTATCGTCGCGGCCGTGGGCGGCGTCGCCCGCTCGAAGCGTGCGAGCCTGTCTTCCAGGATGGAAATCCGCCGACGCTGCGCAATCGTCAGCGCGAACGCAACCGGCCCGCAGGCGAGCACGGCCAGCGCCGCGATGCCGAGACCAAGGAAGAAAACCAACTCGTCCATAGTACGGGCGTCCGATCGACCAAGTCGCCGGGATGCGCCGGTCGCGTCGTGCAATCTGTGCGCCCGGCCACGTCCGGAGAAAAGCCTCGGTCTCGATCCGATCGGGGATGGATCGAAGACGGCTCGCGCAGAACGAAAAACCCTGCGGGCCGATGCCCACAGGGTTCGTGTCGGCTCCCGGTTCCGGGCTGGCCCGTCCCAGCCAGCGCTGATCTCCACCGATGACCGGCTCGGCACGTCCGGCGAAAGCCTAAGGATGCGATCGAGAGAGAAGCGGTCGCCGCAAACCTTACGGGCAGGAGCGCCGCTTGCCGCCCGTGGCGACATAGGTACCGCTACGCGGATCGTAGGTCTTGAAGCGTCGCGCGCAGTAGGCGGCCTGCTCGTCCGCGGCGGGCACCGCCTCTTCGTCTACATAACCAGCTGCGGCATAGCCGTCGTTGGCATATCCGTAGGGGTCGCCGCCGAACCCGTACCCGAAGCCGGCTCCATACCCAAGGCCGGCGCCGTAGCCGAGACCACCGCCATAGCCGTAGCCGGGATACCGGCCGCGCCAACCACGGCCCGGGCCACCGGGCCGGCCGGGACGGTTCCAGCCCGGATTTCCGCCGACGCTTCCGTCCACGACGCCGCCGGGATTGCGGACGACGGCACCGCCGAGGGCATTGCCACCGAACCCTCCGCGGGGTCCGGCCGCGAAGCCGCCACCGCGTAGGCCTCCCCCACCAGCCAGGCCACCACCGACGGAACCACCGGCACTCGAGCCGCCACCGAGGCTGCCTCCTCCTCCAGCGAGGCCACCACCACCGATACCGCGGCCTCCGACTCCGATACCGCCTCCGCTCAAGGCATTCTGCGCCTCGACGGTCCCCGTCGTTACGGTCAAGCATCCGACGGCTAGAACCGAAGCCAAAACAATACGTCTCATGATCAAATTCCGATCGATCTTTCTCGGATCCATGAAATCATAACGAGCGTCGGCGGTTTTCATTCCCCGGATCTCACGGTTCCTGTCTCATTTGCTGAGAACATGATCGTTCGACGACGCAGTATCGACATGACGACACGTTCGCGTTCGCCAAGGAGGTCAGTCAGTATGCGTCGGGCTCCTGTGATTCCTCGCCCAGCCCACCGGCATAGCAGCGGCACACGGCTTCCCGGAACGCATCGAGTTCTGCAGGCGAAAGACGCTTCAGTCTTGCCTCCAAGAGCGCTAGGCCGTCAGCCGCATCGGGTGTCGCCTCGAACTCGGCTTCTGTCGGCACGTCGGGCTCCGGGTTTCGTCCTCCAGGCTGGAGCAGTGCCCGGATCCGGGCCTCATGCTCCGCAGATGAACGTTGCGACCAAAGTTTCGTTTGGCGCGCTTTTGGGCTCGTCGGTTCGCGATGGCGTTAATGGGGTGCCATCGGCCCGATGCCTGGCCGCGGCCGAAGAGTTACGGCTGCCCCATTCGCAGGTCGGCCAGCGATGTCCCGATCGGCAATCGGGCCGGAGCTGGGGTCAAGACCCAGCGATGAGATCGCGGATGCGGCTCGCCAGCGCTTCCATCACGAAGGGCTTCGTCAGCACCTGCATGTCGCGGTCGAGATGGCCGTGGCCGAGCACAGCGTTCTCGGCGTAGCCGGTGATGAACAGCACCTTCAGCGTCGGGCGCAGCACGCGGCCGGCATCCGCGAGCTGGCGGCCGTTCATCCCGCCAGGCAGGCCGACATCGGTGACGAGCAGGTCGATGCGCACATCGGATTGCAGGACCTTGAGGCCACCGGCCCCGTCCGCCGCCTCGATCGCGGTATAGCCGAGGTCTTCCAGCACCTCGATGACGAGCATGCGCACCGTCGGCTCGTCGTCGACGATCAGCACGGTCTCGCCGGCATCGGCGCGCGGCGCGCCGGAGAGGTCGGGCACCCCCTCGACATCCTCCGCCGCCCCGTAATGGCGGGGCAGATAGAGGCACATCGTGGTGCCTGCGCCGATCTCCGAATAGATCCGTACCTGTCCGCCGGACTGACGCACGAAGCCGTAGATCATCGAAAGGCCGAGGCCAGTGCCCTGGCCGATCGGCTTCGTCGTGAAGAACGGATCGAAGGCCCGGGCGATCACTTCCGGCGTCATGCCTGTGCCGGTGTCGGTCACGCAGAGCGAGAGATACTGGCCGGGGTCGAGGTCGCGCTCCTTGGCGGCGCGCTCGTCCATCCACTTGTTGGCGGTCTCGATGGTGATGCGGCCGCCATCCGGCATGGCGTCGCGGGCATTGATGCAGAGGTTCAGCAGCGCGTTCTCGAGCTGCGAGGGATCGACCAGCGCCAACCAGAGGCCGCCCGCCGCCACCACTTCGAGCGTCACGTGCGGGCCGATCGTGCGGCGGACCAGTTCTTCCATGCCGACGACGAGGCGGTTCACGTCGGTAGGCTTCGGATCGAGGGTCTGGCGGCGGGAGAAGGCCAGCAGCCGGTGGGTGAGGGCGGCCGCCCGCTTCGCGGCGCCCTGCGCGGCGTTGACGTAACGATCGACGTCGCCAAGACGGCCCTGGCTCACGCGGGTCTGCAGGAGTTCGAGCGAGCCCGAGATGCCGGTGAGCAGATTGTTGAAGTCGTGGGCGAGGCCGCCGGTGAGCTGGCCCACCGCTTCCATCTTCTGCGACTGGCGCAGCGCCTCCTCGGCGTTGCGTTGCTCGGTGATGTCGCGTCCGACGATGTAGAACAGCGCGCCCTCGGGCACCGCACTCCACATGATCGTGCGCAGGCGGCCGTCCTTGCAGAAGACGTGATCGACGAAGCCGTCGACCGTCTCGCCCAGCGACAATCGTCGGACGACGTCGGCCGTCGCGGCGTGGTCGCTCTTGTCGACGAGTTCGGAGAATGGACGTGCGAGGAGTTCCGCGTCGCTCCAGCCGAGCATCCGCGTCCAGGCCGGATTCACCGCCTTGAGGTAGCCGTCGAGCCCGGCGGTGCCCATGAGGTCGTTGGTCATCGCCCAGAGGCGGTTGCGCTCGCGGGTGCGCTCCGCGACCTGCCGCTCCAGCTCGGCGCGGGAGCGGGCCAGCACCTCGCGGGCGTCGACGATCTCCTGGATGTCCGTGCAGGAGCCGAACCAGCGGGTGATGTCGCCCTTCGCGTCGCGCACCGGCTGCGCCCGTCCGAGCACCCAGCGATAGGTGCCGGAATGGTGCTTGAGCCGATACTCGATGTGGTAGGTCTCGCCCGTCTCCAGGCTGTGCCGCCAGACGCCCCAGGCCCGCTCCCGGTCCTCGGGGTGGAACATATCGTTCCAGGCCTCGCCGTCGGTGGAGCCCGCCGGCACGCCGGTGAACTCGTACCAGCGGTCGTTGTAATAGTCGTGGAAACCGTCGGACAGGGTCGACCAGATCATCTGGTCGACCGAGTTCGTGATGCCGCGGAACTTGCCTTCGCTCTCCCGCAGCGCGTGCTGCGTGCGGACATGCGCCGTGACTTCGTTGCCCTGGTTGAGCACCCCGGCGATCGTGCCGTCTTCGCTGCGGATCGGCGTGAAGCTGTAGGTCCACCACGTCTCCTCGACCCGGCCACCCCGCGCCATCGGCAGCATCTGGTCGAAGGCGGCGAAGCCCTCACCGGAATCGAGGACCCGCTGGAATTGCGGTGCGATGATCGGCCAGATCTCGGACCAGACCTCGGCGCCGGGCCGGCCGAGCGCGTCCGGATGCCGCTCGGCGGGAATCGGCGCCCAGGCGTCGTTGTATAGAAGCCGCAGCTCGGGCCCCCAGTAGATCGCCGTGGGGAAGCTCGAATGCAGGCAGAGGTCTATCGCGGAACGCAGCGCCTGCGGCCAAGTCTCCGGTGGGCCGAGCGGTGTCGCCACCCACTCGTAGGCGCGGATCAGGGCACCCATGGCTCCGCCGCCGCGCAGGAAGCCCGCATCGTTCGTCATCGGACCGATGGTCCGGCCGACGGAACGCCGGTCCATTTCACGCGGTCGCGGACGGATCGGAAGGGTGCGGCATTCGTACCCGCATGGTCGACGATCAGGCTCTGCACGTGGCCGGAATGACATAGCTCCATGGTCGAGTCGATCGACGCGTGTTCAACCGGTCCCGGCCGGGCCATCGAAAACCTGCCGCACGCGGCGGACCAGTTCCATGCGCCGATAGGGCTTGTTGATGATCTCGAATTCGCTCCCGCCGACGCCGGAGCGTTCGAGGGAGTTTGCGGCGAAACCGGTGGTGAGCAGGATCCGGATCTTCGGTTGCCGCTCCCGGGCCGCGCGGGCAAGGCCGACGCCCGTCATCCCCCCGGGCATGATCAGATCCGAAAACAGCATATCGATGCGCGCGTCGTTCTCCATGATGGCGATCGCATCGCGGGGGCTGTGACTCACGAGAACGTGATAACCGAAATCCTCGAGGATGATCCGGGCGGTCTCTGCGACCTCCGCCCTGTCGTCGACGACGAGGACGGTCTCAGATCCGTGCCGCTCGGCGACCTTGTGGGACGGACTCGGTTCGCGCTCGATGGACGCCTGGGTCGCCGGGAACAGCAGCCGCACCGTGGTTCCGCGGTCCACGTCCGAGGTGATCCGCACCGTGCCGCCGGATTGCTTGGCGAAGCCGTAGACGGTGGCGAGCCCGAGGCCGGTACCTTTGCCTTCTTCCTTCGTCGTGAAGAACGGCTCCATCACCCGCAGCAGCACCTCCGGCGACATGCCGATGCCGGTATCCGACACGGAGACCTCGACATAGTTCCCCGCTTGGACGCCCTGAAGCAGGGCGGCCTGTCGATCCTGCAGGACGAGGTTCTTCGTCTCGACCGTGACGCAGCCGCCATTCGGCATGGCATCGCGCGCATTGATCAGGACGTTGAGCAGCGCGACCTCGGCCTGGGTTGGGTCGACGCGGGCGTTCCAGAGATCGGGGGCGAGTTCGCGACGCAGTTCGACATCGTCGCCCAAGGTCCGGTCGCCGATCTCGCTCATGCCCTCGACGAGGGCATTGAGGCTGATCGCCCGGCCTTCGAGGCGCTGCTTGCGCGAGAACGCGAGAAGCTGGTGGGTGAGCTTCGCCGCCCGGTCGGTCGCCGTCCGGATCGCCTCACCAGCGCGGGCGAGGCGCGCGATATCGGGCGAACCGCTGTCGATGAGCATCTGCAGGATGTCGGTGTAGCCGCTGATCACCTGCAGGAGGTTGTTGAAGTCGTGCGCGATTCCCCCGGTCAACTGGCCGAGCGCCTCCATCTTTTGTGCCTGATGCAGAGCCTCTTCGGCATCGCGACGGCGCGACACGTCGAGTTGCGAGGCGAAGAAATAGACGAGTTCGCCCTGCTTGTTGTGCACGGGCGAGATGAAGAGCGCATTCCAGAACGCCGAACCGTCCTTGCGATAGTTCAGGATCTCGGTGGCGACCTCCCTGCGCTCGGCGATGGCCCGGCGCAGTTCGTCTACCGCTTCGCCATCGGTCTCAGGACCCTGCAGAAAGCGGCAGTTGCGGCCGATGACCTCGTCGTTGGCGTAGCCAGTCATCTTCGCGAAGGCGTGGTTGGCGAAGATGACCGGGTTGTCCGGCTGATGCGGATCGGTGACGATCATCGGCATCCGCGTCGTCTCGACGGCGGCGAAGAAGATGTCGGAATGCGTGTTCGACAGCTCCGCCTCGCCGCTGCCGGTCACCGACGGGTGGTGGCCGTGACCGCGCTTTTCCGGGGACTCGTACATCAGGCTCCTTGGAGGTCGGTCATCGTGATGGCCGACGGGCGGCAGGCGCTGGCACAACGAGGCATCGCACCAAACAAGGGGCCTCGTCCGATGTTCCCTCGCAAGCGGGGCCGTCGTTTCGTCCGTTGACGACCCGCGTTTCGCACGGATGCGGCCGCGAGTTTTTCTTGAGCCGCCGGAGAGTCTTTTTCAGGTCCGCCCGGCGCGCGACTGCGCTAAGATCATTGTTCCCAGGCTTGTGATTGCAGCGCAGCAGAGATTTTGCGCGACGCAGCACGAGAATGGGCAATCTTGCTGCGGATCGCGACGGGGGCTTCGCTCGTTTCGACCGCGGCGACGAAGACTCCGCCGCGACGATCCACGTGCAAGATCTTGCCGGGACCGTCGCAGAGCGGGTGTAGCCGGAGGACGACGCGTTCGATGAAGAAGAACAAGGTGATCACGGCCCAGGAGGCGATCGCGCTCATTCGTGAGAACGACGTCGTGACCACGACTGGCTTCGTCCAGAGCTGCATTCCGGAGGCGCTGCACGCGGCCCTGGAGACGCGCTTCGTCGAGACCGGCTCGCCCCGCGGCCTCACCCTGATCATGACGGCGGGCGCAGGCGACAGCAAAGGCCTCGGCACCGGGCGCCTGCACCACGACGGCCTGCTTACCCGCGTAATCGCCGCGAATTTCGGCCGGATGCCCAAGGTCGCGCAGGCCGCCGCCGAGAACCGCATCCGCGGCTACAACCTGCCTCAGGGCGTGATCTCGCAGCTCTACCGCGCCTGCGCCGCCGGCCAGCCGGGGCTCTTCTCCAAGGTCGGCCTGCACACCTATGTCGACCCGCGCCACGGTGGGGCGAAGGTCAACGAACTGACGCAGGACGACATCGTCAAGGTCGTCGACGTCGATGGTGACGAGTGGCTGTTCTACACGGCCACCAAGATCGACGTGGCCTTCATCCGCGCGACCTCCGCCGATCCCTCGGGCAATCTCAGCTACGAGAAGGAGGCGCTGACGCTCGACTGCCTCGCGCAGGCCATGGCCGCGCGCAACAACGGCGGCATCGTCATCGCCCAGGTCGAGCGCATCGTCGACGACGGCTACCTGCTGCCGAAGGACGTGCGCGTGCCCGGCATCCTCGTCGATTGCGTCGTGGTCGCCGAGCCCGAGATGCACCGCATGAACTACGGCGTCGTCTACGATGCGGCGCTCGCGGGTGAGATCCGCGTGCCGGTCACCGGCATCAAGCGGATGCCGCTGAACGAGCGCAAGATCATCGCCCGCCGCGCCGCCTTCGAGCTGCCGCCGAACGGCGTCGTCAATCTCGGCGTCGGCGCGCCGGAGGGCATCTCCTCCGTCGCGAACGAAGAGAAGATCACCCCCTACATCACCCTGACCACCGAGGCTGGCGCCGTCGGCGGCGTGCTCGCCAGCGGATCGAGCTTCGGCGCCGCGACGAACGCCGACTGCATCATCGACCAGAACCAGATGTTCGACTTCTACGACGGCGGCGGCCTCGACATGACCTGCCTCGGCATGGCCGAGTGCGACGAAGCCGGCAACGTCAACACCTCGAAGTTCGGCGGCAAGCTCAACGGCTGCGGCGGCTTCATCAACATCAGCCAGAACGCCCGCAGCGTCGTCTTCGCCGGCACCTTCACCGCCGGCGGCCTCGAGATTGCAGTCGATGCAGGGCAAGTGAAGATCGTCAAGGAAGGCAAGGCGAAAAAATTCGTCACCCAGGTCCAGCAGAACACTTTCAGCGGCCCCTACGCCGTGCAGAAGTCGCAGCCGGTAATCTACGTGACCGAGCGCTGCGTCTTCCAGCTCACCCCGGAGGGGCTGGAGCTGATCGAGGTGGCGCCCGGCATCGACATCGAGCGCGACATCCTCCCGCACATGGATTTCAAGCCGGTGATCCGGAACCCGGTGCCGATGGATCCGCGCATCTTCCGCGAGGAGCCGATGGAGCTGGCCTCCGACCTGCTCAACCTCGATCTGAAGGACCGCGTGAGCTACGATCCGGAGCGCAACCTGCTCTTCATCAACCTCGAGGGCTGGTACTGCCGCGTGAAGAGCGACATGGACGAGCTGCGGCTCACCATCGTCGGCGCTTGCAAGAAGGCCGGCCAGCGCGTCAACTCCGTCGTCAACCACGACGGCTTCCGGCTCAACGAAAGTCTCTACGACGACTATGCCGGGATGATCCAATATCTCTCGGCGAACTATTACCAGACCACCACCCGCTACGCGACCAGCGCCTTCCTCCGCCTGAAGATGGAGGAGGCCTTGAACAAGCGCGGCGTCGCCCCCCACGTCTTCGAGCGCAAGGAGGAGGCCCACGCCTTCCTCGGCAACGTCGACAAGAAGGCGCGCAAGATGATCTCGCCCGCTGTGGCGGCCGAGTGAAGCTGGCGCCACTAGTGCCCGGCTGAGCTCAGTCGTCGACTTCGGCGCGAGCGTTGAAAGACAGAGAGCGGCGCTCGCCGCTGCCTCGGAACGGCTCGACGCCATGGAGCAGCCAAGCCGGAAAGGTGTAGAGCACACCGACGTCGGGCGGCACGCTGAGGAGCGTCCTGGCAAACCTCTGCTTGCCGCCGGTCAGGAAGTTGAGATAGCCGGCTTGGCGCCCGGAGATGTAAGTCTTGTTCAAGTCTTTGTCCCGTGGCGGCTCGGGCGACTTGAGATAAAGTACGCCGGACAGATCTCCGGAATGGAAATGCACCGGGCTCGGCGTGCCGGCATACTGGCTGACAACCCAGATCCGGTCGATCTCGATGCGCTTGGGACCCACACCCTCGGCCATCAGGACATATCTGCGGATCCTGTCCTCGATGACCGCCGCTAGAGAAGCGTCTCCACCGGCGCAGGCGATGTCGGGCGGAACCAGGAACTCGGAGGCACCGGACGCGGTATGGCGATCGGCGAAAGCGTTGATGCCCGACAGGAGGTCGGGCGACACGCGCGTCCGTCCGATCATCGGCCCGAACGGCGACAGCACCTCCATGGCTGGATCGCCGTCGTCGCTGCCTGTCGGCACCATCTCCGCTTCGTATTTGCGCAGGGCACGCGTTTTGAGTGCGATGGCCCGATTGCGGAAGGTCTCTCCCTGGCTGGTCATGGGGACTCCTGCGGCGGCCGTCGACAGCCGGCCAAGCGAATGTCTGGCGCGCACTCCGCCGTGTTCAGACTGTCATAGGGCCATGCTGTCCGGACCGGGCGAGATAACCGGAAGGTCGGCGCCCGACCAATCCGCATTGCCCTCGATGACCGACGCACGGCCATGGAAGCGTCGAGGCGGGCGATCCGAGGACACTGCGTAGGCCGTCGATCAGGCAAACGTCTTTCGCGGATCGAAGGCGTCCCGCACCGCCTCACCCGCGAACACCAGCAAGCTCAGCATCGCCGACACGACGAAGAACCCGGTCAGCCCGAGCCAGGGCGCGTTGATGTTGTCCTTGCCCTGCGCCAACAGCTCACCGAGCGAGGCCGATCCCGGCGGCAGACCGAAGCCGAGGAAGTCGAGGGAGGTGAGGGTTGTGATCGAGCCGTTCAGGATGAACGGCAGGAAGGTCAGCGTCGCCACCATGGCGTTCGGCAGCAGGTGCCGGGTCATGATCGCCACGTTGGAGAGGCCGAGAGCGCGTGCGGCGCGAACGTATTCGAAGTTCCGGGCGCGCAGAAACTCGGCGCGGACGACCCCGACGAGGGCGGTCCAGGCGAACAGCGTCAGGATGCCGAGCAGGGTGAAGAAGCTCGGGGCCAGGAAAGCCGACATGATGATGATCAGGTAGAGCGTCGGCACCGCACTCCAGATCTCGATGACGCGCTGGAAGATCAGGTCGGTCCAGCCTCCGAAGAAACCCTGCACGGCCCCCGCGATCACGCCGACAACCGACGAGACCAGGGCAAGCGCCAGGCCGAACAGCACTGAAATCCGAAAACCGTAGATGATGCGGGCGAGCACGTCGCGCGAGGCGTTGTCAGTGCCGAGCCAGTGTTGTTCGATGTCTCGGCAGCCGGGCCCAGGGCCCTCGACCTTCACCCCGGCGCGCTCGGCGACCGGACGGCACTGCTCGTCGGACAGGTTCCAGGTCGGTGGGGAGGGCGACGGCGTCGGCAGGTCGCTCATGAAGGTGTTGTAGGAGTACGGGATCGGCGGCCAGAGCGCCCATCCATTCTGCTCGATTTCCTTCTTGGTCTCCGGCGCGCGATAATCGGTCTGCGCAAGGAAACCACCGAATTTCTCGTCCGGGTAATCGACGAAGACCGGGTAGAGCCACTCGCCCTTGTAGGACACGAAGATCGGTCGGTCGTTGGCGATGAATTCCGCGAACAGGCTGACCACAAACAGGATCAGAAACAGCACGGCCGACCACGAGCCGCGCCGGTTCTTCCAAAAATTCGCGAGGCGGCGCCGGTTGATCGGCGAAAGCCCGCGCCGCGTTTCAGGCTGAAGCCGCCGGATCTGCGGCGCGTTAGCGGGCGCAGTGACCGGGACCGCGTCGGCCTGCGGGCGCGGAACCTCGTTCATCGGATAGCGGCCTCGGCGGGGGGACGGATCAATCGAGATGCGTCGCCGTGCCCTCGATCTCGTTCGGCCGCAAGGTACCCTTTTTCTCGAGATGCTTGCGCAGCAGGCGGACGTTGCGACGATTGGCCTTGAAGGCCGCATCGAAAATATCGCCCGCCAGCGGTACGGCGCCCACGGCACCGTCGAAAGCCACGTTGCCCATCATGCGCCAGACCAGCCAGCGCGGGGCGCCGAGGCGCCGGGCCTCGTAGACGATGTAGGAGGCGATCGCCATGCCGGCGATGTCGCCGATCACCGGCACGAGGCCGATCACCGCATCGAGCCCGACCCTGCGGTTGGTGCCCGGTATCTGAAATGCCGTGTCCATCACGTGCGCAAGCTGTTCCAGCCGCAGGAGACTGGCTTCCGCCCCCGTGTCGGTGAAGCGGCGGAGGTCTGTCGCGCCGAGAGGCTCGGCGAAGACCGTGCGCGAAGTGCGGGGTGTATCGGTTGCGCTCATGAAGAAGGATGTGGCCCACGATCCGTGTCACGACAAGGAAGGGCCAACCGCCGGCACGAATATTCATCACGCGGCCTGCGTGCAGCGCGGGAGCCGAGCGAGCGCCGTGTCCAGCGTCTCGTCCGTCTTGGCAAAGCAGAAGCGCACGAGGTTCTTCACGCTGCCGCTTTCGTAGAAGGCGCTGACGGGTATCGCGGCGACCCCATGCTCCCGCACCAGAGCCTCACAAAAGGCGACGTCGTCGGCCCCGGCGCCGAGATCGATGTTGAGAAAGTACGTTGCCGCGCTCGGCAGCACGGTGAAGCCGAGATCCGAAAGCCCGGAAGCCAGCCGGTTCCGCGAGCGGGCGAGTCCGGCACGCATGTCGGCGAAATAGGACTCGTCCTTCGCGAGGCCGAAAGCCACCGCCTCCTGCAGGTTCGGCGGCGTCGTGAAGGTGAGGAACTGGTGGGCGCGGGACAGCACGCGCATCAACGGCGGCGGCGCCATCACGAGTCCGACCTTCCAACCGGTCAGGCTGAAGATTTTTCCTGCCGAGCCGATCTTGATCGTACGCTCGCGCATTCCCGGCAGCGTCATGAGAGGGCGATGACGGGCACCGTCGAAGATCACGTGCTCCCAAACCTCGTCGCAGAGGGCGACCGCATCGAAGCGCCGACAATAGCCGGCAAGCCGCGTGAGGTCGGCCTCCGCGAACGCCGTCGCGGAGGGATTCAACGGATTGTTCAGGATGACGAGCCGGGTCTTCTCGGAGAAGGCGGCGGACAGCGCCTCGTCGTCGATGCCGAAATGCGCCGGCTTCAACGTCACGAACCGCGGTACGCCGCCGGCCCGGCGTACCAGCGGCAGGTAGGCGTCGTACATCGGCTCGAACAGCACGACTTCGTCGCCGGGCTCGATCAACGCGAAGATCGCGCCGGCCAGTGCTTCCGTGGCACCGGAGGTCACCATCACCTCCGTCTCCGGATCGAGGTCGAGGCCCTGGTGCCGGCCGTAATGCGCCGCGATGGCTTCGCGAAGCGAGGGCAGCCCCATCATCGGCGGATACTGGTTGTAGCCGTTGCGAAGCGCGTCAGCCGCCACTTCGCGCACGTCCTCCGGCCCCGGATCGTCTGGAAAGCCCTGGCCGAGATTGATCGCCCGATGCTCGCGCGCGAGCCGCGACATCGTTTCGAACACCGTGACGGGAAGATCGGAAAAGACGGGGTTCATGCGACCGGATCGAAGGGAACGAGGACCGCTCGTGGTTCTCTCGCCGCGTCAAGACGACGACCCGATACCACGCGGGGATATCCCGGCAAAACGTGCGGGACCGCACATGACTTCCGGGTCGCCCGGACTCCGGGGCTGACGAATGTTGACAATCGTCAGTCGTGAGACAATTCTCGACCCACGGCCGGCCGGCGGTCGCTTGACGGGAACTCCGCCCCCTCGTTCCTGGCGAACGGTCGCCGGTCCGGTTGTATCGAAAAGGCCATCGCTTAGCGCGGTGGCCTTTTTGCTGTCTGCATCGGCAACAGGATCGGCTACGAACTCGCCATGCGGACCAGCACCTCGCTCTTTCTGGCACTCGGCGTCGGCATACTCGGTGTCTGGCTTCGCGTAGCGATTCCTGTGGCTCCGGTAGACGACGCATTCAGCGACGTGATCCGCTTCTACCGCACCCTCGAACCGGCTGCGCGATAGCACCACAGGTGTTTTTGCCGGGCGCCGTGCGAAACCGGTAATAGCAACATCCGGGAAACCTGGGTGCCGTACTCACGGCGCATTGCCGGGGGAAGGTCAGCATGGTCCCTCCGGCGGCTTCGAGCCCACCCACGGCAGAGCTGACCGCTGGACGAACTTGAGGTTTGACGGGACGGATCCTTCGATCGAATTGCTTTCGGCCGCCGAACGGAAGCAGACTTCGACCGATGATCGAACGGGATCCGACACGAAGATTGGTTTCGAAGCGGCGCTTTGATTTGAGTCGAGGATGAACGAGAGTTCGCCCATTCGCAGGGAGACCGCCCGGGAATATCCCGTGCTGACGCCCACGCCTACCCGTCGGCGGCGCCGCTTCGGGAGCTGGATGATTCTGCTCCTGGTTCTCGGCCTCGGTGGAGCCGTCGCGCACCGGATGTACGACGCGAAGAAGGCGGCGGGCACCACCGAGGCCGGACACGGTCGCGGGGGCGGCAAGCACGGCGAGATGGCCCAGGCTGTCGGCATTGCCACGGTGGCGACCGGCGACATGCCGATCGTGCTCCAGGGTCTCGGCACGGTAACGCCGCTCGCCACGGTGACGGTCAAATCGCAGATCAGCGGCTATCTCACCGAGATCGGTTTTCGCGAGGGCCAGACCGTGAAGAAGGGCGATTACCTCGCCCAGATCGACCAGCGGCCCTACGAGGCGCTGCTCGCCCAGTATCTCGGGCAGCTGGCCCGCGATCAGGCGCTCCTGCAGAACGCCAAACTCGACCTCGTCCGCTACCAGACCTTAAACCGACAGGACTCGATCTCGAAGCAGAACGTCGACACCCAGGCCGCCCTCGTGAAGCAGAACGAGGGTACCGTCGCCGCCGACCAGGCGGTGGTCGACCAGCAGCGGCTCAACATCGCCTATGCGCACATCGTCTCGCCGGTGGAGGGCCGTGTCGGCCTTCGTCAGGTCGACCAGGGCAACTACATCTCGGGTGGGTCCACCAACATCGTGGTCGTGACGCAGCTCCACCCGATCTCGGTGCTGTTCACCCTGCCGGAAGACGACGTCTCGCGGGTGATGAAGCGCGTCCGCGAGGGCGCCAAGCTCACCGTGCGCGCCTACGATCGCGGCGACCAGCACGAGATCGCCACCGGTACGCTCGATACGGTCGACAACCAGATCGACGTCACCACTGGCACGGTGAAGCTGCGCGCGCTGTTCAAGAACGACGACGAGACGCTGTTCCCGAACCAGTTCGTCAACGCGAAGCTGACCGTGGACACGATCCGGAATGCGCCCGTGATCCCGGCAGCAGCGATTCTGCGCGGCACGCCGGGCACCTACGTCTATCTGATGCAGGGCGACGACAAGGTCAGCGTCCGCCCGATCACGGTGGGCGAGACCGACGGCAGCCGCACGGTCGTGACCGCCGGGCTACAGCCGGGCGACCGTGTCGTCACCGACGGCACCGACCGCCTCCGCGAGGGCGCGCCGGTGCGCATCACCACCGGCGCCGCAGGCCCGCAGGCGGCACCAGGCCGAGCGATCGACGGGACCGTGCTCCGCCCTCGAGGACCAGCGGGCCCTCTATGCGGCTGAGGTCGTGCGGCTGGCGTGAGAAGGTCTT
>NZ_VRVE01000097.1:0-14368 GCF_008040035.1 Methylobacterium sp. WL9 | reverse complement strand
CTGCGAGGCCACCCGCAGGGCGGCGTCGGCGAACTCGGCGGAGACGCCGGCCGCGATGTAGGCGGCCCGCTCGGGGGCGCCGTCCGCGCGGAACACCTGACCGAACAGCCCGGCCTCGTAGGGCGCGTGGAAGCCGAGCCGGGTCGCCGCCATGATGTGGCGCTCGCGGCCGCGCACGAAGGCGAGGGTGCAGGCCGAGACGCAGAAATCGGGGACGTAGGTGGCGAGGCGGTGCCGGGCGATCGCCGCGCCGATCGCCTCGCCCTCGTCGACGAGGCCGCCCTCGCTGGTGAGGTGGATGCGCTCGACGCGGGGGTTCTCGGCGAGCAGGCGTTCGAGCCGCGCGCCGGCGCCCTCGGTCAGTTCGCCCGAGAGCCGCACGTCCCGCCCGCCGGGGCCGAGCACGATCCGGGTCTCGGGGCCCGGCAGGTCGGTGCCGAGGCGCGATTCGAGTTCGAGGGAGAGGCGGGCGTAGATGCCGAACAGGCCGGTCTCAGCGGGTTCGAGGCCGCTGCGCAGATGAGCCTGGACGACCGTGTCGGCACCGAGGCAGGCGAGCGCCAGCCCGGCCAGTCCGATCCCACGTACGACGCGCCAGGCTGCCGCCATGACCTGCCCCCAGATGGCTCGATGGTCGTTGCGACCAAGGCCAATCTTCAATTCCCGCCAGGGCTAAGCAAGGGTTGGGCCGGGGCGTTTTCTGGGCCGGATGCGCGTCGGGGATCGCCTGTGTCGCGCAAGAGACGTTTCTTAAAACGAACGATCCGTTCGTCATGCGGTCCGGGAAAGATCGGCCCAGACCGCTGTCACTATGTCGCAGGTCGGCTCAGCCGGTAGATGTCCATGATCCAGCCGTGGCGCAGCCGCGCCGCGCGCCGGGTCTCGCGGATAACCTCCGCCACGTCGCCGAGTCGCCCGGTGACGAGGAGTTCGTCGGCGGTGCCGAGATAGGCGCCCCAGTGGATGATCAGATCCGGGTCGAGGCCGGCGAAATCGACCCGGCCGTCGAGCATCACCACCGTGGCGCCCTCGCCCGAAAGGTCCTCGGCGAGGCGCCGGCCGGTTGTGATGGTCACCGGCTCGCCGATGCCGTTGAGCGCGATGCGGTGGCCGGCGGCGAGCGCCTGGACGCTGGTGATGCCGGGGATGACCTCGACGTCGAAGGCGATCCGGCCACGGGCGCGGATGCGGTCGATGATCCGGATCGTGCTGTCGTAGAGCGAGGGGTCGCCCCAGACCAGGAAGGCGCCGCAGCCGTCCTCGCCGAGGTGTTCGGCGATGAGGCCTTCGTAGAGTTCGGCCCGGGCGGCGTGCCAGTCGTCGACCGCGACGCCGTAATCCGCCGGCATCCGGTCGCGCTCGGGATCCACGGCCTCGACGAAGCGCGGCTGCGCGCCCGTGATGGTGCGCTCGCAGATGTCTCGGCGGACCCGCACCAGCTCGGCCTTGGCGTCGCCCTTGTCGATCAGAAAGACCACGTCGGCCGCGTTGAGCGCGCGCACCGCCTGTAGCGTCACGTGCTCGGGATTGCCCGTGCCGATCCCGATGAGGAGAAGCTTCTTCATAAGCCCGGCCCTCGAAGCCGACGCCCCGTCGCGCCGGAGGCGTCGATGCCTGCGCCCGCCGGTATCACGTCAGCGCCCGAACCACGACGCGACCGGGTCGACCACGTAGGCCGCCACCGAGGAGATCCAGGCGCGGGCGCGGGTGGTGAGACCCTCCTTGCGTACGGCGGTGTCGGAATCGGCGGAGCGGAAGGCGAATTCGGCCGCGACATAGGCGTCCTCGGACGCCTTGCAGGCACTGAGCGCCGCGCGCTCGGCCGCGCGTTTCTCGACGCTGACGGGCTGGCCGGAAAAGTGCTGGCGGACGCAGCGGTGCCAGTCCCGGCGCAGGCCGTCGAGATCGGTCTCCTGCGCCTGCGCCGCGCCCGCCGAGAGCCAGGCGGCGGCGATGAGGACGGACAGGTTCGAGCCTCGCATCACCCAAGCCTCTTAACGATCCGGTTGAGGGCACCGAGGACGCACCGACGTTCCCGGCTTGTTCTCAGAGCGTGAGGGAGGCTCTACGTGATTTGCGCGGGCTTGGCTGTCACTCGGATGCGTCACGCATCCCCGTCGATGCCGGCGGCCCTGCGGTTCAGCCGACGAGGGCGGTGAGGCCGGTGCCGATCAGCGTCACGAGGCCGATGGTGACGATGAACTTCAGGTCTTCGATGCGCTCGCTCATGGCCGATTCCTGCGGCGGCGGGTTTGACACCGCCGGTCGAGATCCATGCGCATCTAGCGATTCGGCGCGAACGGCTCCGTGTGTTTCGTCACCCGCGATCCTGCTTTCGTCGCGGCGAAATACGGTTGCCGGGATCGCGTCAGCCGCCGCCGGCACCGCTTCCGCCGCCGCCGCCGGTGTTGCCGACGGGGAGTTCCGGCTTCTCCGCATTGCCGTCCGCGGCGGAACTGGACGAACGGCTGTCGGCGCCGGTCCCGCCGCGGACCTGCGTCTCGACCGAACCCGGTCCGCTCTTGGTCCCGCCGCCCGGCTTCACGAACTCCGTGGCCGGCTCGCCCGGCGTCGTGATCCGGGGAGGACCGGGCTGGCGGATCTCGGCCGGCTTGTTGCCGCCGCCCGATTGCGCCGACGCGGCGCCGGATAGGAGCAGAAGCGGCACGCCCAGCGCCGCAGCCGTCTTGGACTTCATGGTTGGCTCCCGGTTCGAGAACGATCGGTCCGTGACAACACGGGAACGGCCCGGGCGTTTCCCGCTCAGCCGATTGCGATGCGCAGGTCCGGCTTGAAGGTCTTGCCCTCCACGGGGTTCGCGACCCAGCGGGTGCGGCCGACCGCCAAGTCGTGGCCGGCATGGAAATGCCCGGAGATCCAGGCCTCCGGGCGCTGTGCCTCGGGCAGGTCTTCGAGCACGGTGGTCGCGTAGAAGGCCGGCACCCACCACGGCACGCCGGGCGCGCCTCGGAACGCGTCGGCCGCGCGCGGGCTCGGCGGGTGGTGCGTGACCACGACGGTCGGGCCGGCATGGGGCTCGGCGAGGGCGGCCAGCAGCGCGGCCTTTTCGGCGCGATGCGCCGCCATGGCGTCGGCCGGCGACCAGGCCGTGCCGTCGGCGTTGCGGATCGAACCGCGAAACTCCCGCGAGCCGGTGACCGGATCGGTCATACGCGCCGCCGCGAAGGCGACCGGGTCTTCCGGGCGGCCGGGCGTGTCCGGCGTCAGCCAGCGGCCCGCCAGCGACCAGTCGCTCCACAGGGTCGTGCCGACGAAGCGCACCCCGTCGATCAGGGTGCTCGCGCCGTTCTCCAGCAGGTGGAGGCGGGTGCCCTCCCCGACCAGCCGCGCGACCTCGGCACGCAGGGCGGCGAGCAGTTCGGGTGCGGTGCGGCCGTCGCCGGTGGGCGCGTAATGCTCGTGGTTGCCCGGCACCAGCACCACCGGCCGGCCGTCCGCCAGCGCGAGCACGGCGGCAAGCCCTTCCTCCGGGCGGCCCTCGAACAGGTCGCCGGCGCAGACCATCACGTCGAAGGGCCCTGTCGGCCGCGGGATCAGGTCGAGGCGGCGGCGTTCGAGATGCAGGTCTGAGATCGGAAACAGGTGCATGAACCGGTCAAACCCGTGCTTCGGCGGCGCCGCGGCGCTCGGCGCGCGCCGCCTTGAGGATGTCGACGGCGGACTCGGCGTTGAGGACCGCGATGCCGAGGCCGACGACGAGGTCGGGCCAGGGCGACAGCGTCGCCGCCGTGGCGAGGCCGGCCAGGATGATCGCGATGTTCGCCGCCACGTCGTTGCGGGCCGAGAGATAGGCCGCGCGGGTCAGGCTGCCGCCGCCCGCGCGGTGCCGCGCCAGCATCAGCGCGCAGGTGAGGTTGACCGCGAGCGCACCGATCCCGGTGAGCGTCAGCGGCAGGGGCGCCGGCGGCGCCATGTCCGCGATCTTGTCCCAGGCTGCCCAGGCTGCGCCCAGCGCCGGCAGCAGCAGGATGAAGGCGAGCGCCGTGCCGAGCCGCGCCCGGTTGCGCAGGCTCCAGCCGAGGCCGGCGAAGATCAGGAGGTTGATCGCCGCGTCCTCGAGAAAGTCGAGGCTGTCGGCCAAGAGCGCCACCGAGCCGATGGCCAGCGCCACCGCGATCTCGATGCCGAAATAGCCGAGGTTCAGCGCGGCGACGCGGACGACCACCGGGCGCAATCCCGGCGCGGAGCCGTGTTCGTCCATGGCCGGGTTCACCTCGTCGCCGCGGGCGCTTGCCGCCGGGAGGGCCGTACCGGACCGCCCCACCGGGAGCAATCGCCGCCCCGGACGCGGTGCAGACCGTCCCGACCGCGTTCGGGATTGCCCTCGGCCGCGCGCCCCGCGCACTGGATTTGCACTCCGTCCTGTGCAAGGCCAAAGCTTTGCTGCGCTCGCATGCGTCGCGGGCGGCACCGGAGACACCCAGCGATGTTGCCCGAACTTCGTATTCTGTATTTCGAGGATCTGGAGGTCGGCCTCACCGAGATCTGGAAGAAGGAGATCTCCTCTTCCGACGTGGTGGGCTTCGCCGAGATCACCGGCGACCGCAACCCGATCCACCTCTCCGAGCACTTCGCGGCTCGCACGCCCTTCGGCACCCGCATCGCCCACGGCCTCTACACGGCCGGGCTGATCTCGGCGGTGCTCGGCACCCGCCTGCCCGGCCCCGGCGCGGTCTACATCAGCCAGACCCTCAACTTCCGCGCGCCGGTGCGCATCGGCGACACCGTCGAGGTCATCGTCGAGGTGGCCGAGCTCATCGCCGAGCGCCGCCGCGCCCGCCTCACCTGCACCTGCAAGGTCGGCGACGAGGTCGTGCTCGACGGCGAGGCCCTGGTGAAGGTGCCGAAGAAGGAAGAGGCCGACCCGCTCACCATGCGCATGGGCGGCGGCCGCGCCTGATTCTTTTGTGAGTGCAGGGACCGTCGATGCTTCGGCGTCGAGGGTCGACGACACGATGAGCGCCAGTCCAGCGATCACCATCGACGACCCCGCCGATCCGCGGCTCGCGCCCTACGCGTCGATCCGTGAGCGGGATCTCGTCGGCCGGCGGGGGCGCTTCATCGTCGAGGGCGAGGTCACCCTGCGGCTGATGCTGTCGCCGGCCTCGCGCTTCCGGGTCGAGTCGATCCTGCTTTCGCCGGAACGCCTGCCCGGCCTCGGTGATCTCATCGAAACCATGCCCGCGCCGCCGCCGGTCTATTGCGCCTCCCGTGCCGTGATGGGCGCGGTGGCCGGCTTTCCGATGCATCGCGGCGTCCTGGCCGTGGGCCTGAGCGGCGCGCCGCCCGAGCCGGCCGGGCTGATCCCCCCTGCCCCGGCGCCCGCGACCGTGCTCGGCCTCGTCGGCCTGACCAACCACGACAATGTCGGCGGCCTGTTTCGCAACGCCGCCGCCTTCGGGGCCGACGCGGTGCTTCTCGACGACGCCACCTGTGATCCGCTCTACCGCAAGGCAATCCGGGTCTCGGCCGGCGCGGCGCTGACCGTGCCCTTCGCGCGTACGGCAAGCCCGCAGGCGCTGCTCGACCTCGCCGCGCGCCACGACCTCGTGTCGCTGGCGATGACGCCGGGGACCGAGGCCGACATCGCCGACATCGCCCTGCCCGCCCGCGCCCTGGTGCTGCTCGGCAGCGAAGGCCCCGGACTTCCGCCGGACCTGATGGCCCACTGCCAGAGAATCCGGATCGGGATGGCGGCGGGATTCGACTCGCTCAACGTCGCCACCGCCGGCGCCATCGCGCTGCATCACCTGCTGCGGCGACGGTGCCGGCTGTAAGCGTGGCTTTACGCGCGACATTCCGTGGCAATTGCCGCACAACGTGCGGAGGCAGAGATAGCCTTGCCGACAGGTTATGGGTCTCGAGGGGGAGCGGACGGCGTTGCTACAGTCAGGCGAGGGGTTGCGGAGCCTGTCCGGCCGCCGCGTCGCGGTCGTCGGAGCCGGACCCGGCGGTCTCGCCACGGCGCTCCTGCTCGCCAAGGCCGGCATCCACGTCACGCTGTTCGAGCGCGACGCCGTGGTCGGCGGGCGCACCAAGACGGTCGAGGCGCCGGGCGGCTACCGCTTCGATATCGGCCCGACCTTCTTTCTCTACCCGCAGATCCTGGCCGACATCTTCGAGAGCTGTGGCGAGCGGCTGGAGGATCACGTCGAGCTGAAGCGGCTCGACCCGATGTACCACCTGCTCTTCGAGGGCGAGGGCGGCGTCTCGGGCGAGATCCGCGCCACCGGCGATGAGGACCGGCTGCGCGCCGAGATCGCCCGGATCGCGCCGGAGGATGCGAAGAACCTGCATGCGTTCTTTACCGAGAACCGGACCAAGCTGAACTTCTTCAAGCCGGTGCTGGAGCAGTCCTTCGACCGCTTCTTCTCGATGATGAGCCCGGCGATGCTCGCCGCCCTGCCCCATCTCCATCCCGGCCGCAGCGTAGACAAGGATCTCAAGCGCTACTTCGCCGACCCGCGGGTGCGCCTCGCCTTCTCGTTCCAGACCAAATATCTCGGCATGTCGCCGTTCCGCTGCCCGAGCCTGTTCACGATCCTGTCGTTCCTCGAATACGAGCACGGGGTCTACCACCCGGTGGGCGGCTGCGGCGCGGTCTCCGAGGCGATGGCGGGGCTCGCCCGCCGCATGGGTGTCGACATCCGCCTCGGCACCAAGGTCGAGCGCGTGGTCTACCAGGGCAAGCGCGCCGCGGGCGTCGTCGTGAACGGAGAGACCTTCAACGCCGACGCGGTGGTGATCAACGGCGACTTCGCCGGCACCATTCGCGATCTCGTGCCCGAGACGCAGAGGCCGCGCTGGCGCGACCGCAAGGTGGACAAGGCCCGCCTCTCCTGCTCGACCTTCATGATGTATCTCGGCATCGAGGGGACAGTCCCCGAAGGTCTCGGGCACCACTCGATCCTGCTGTCGAAGGACTACAAGCAGAACATCGAGGAGATCACCGGCGGCACCCTGCCGATGACGCCGTCGCTCTACGTGCAGCATGCCGGATACACCGACGGCGGCATGGCCCCTCCGGGCCACACCGCGCTCTACGTGCTGGTGCCGGTGCCGAACCTCAAGTCGGGCATCGACTGGGAGAGCGTGCGCCCGGCCTACCGCCGGCTGGTGCTGGAGCGCCTGAAGCTCCTGGGCATCGCCGACATCGAGAGCCGCATCCGCTACGAGCGCGTGCTCGACCCGCGCGACTGGCGCGACGAATTCACGGTGCACGAGGGCGCGACCTTCAACCTCGCGCACGATCTCGGACAGATGCTGTGGTTCCGGCCGCACAACCGCTTCGGGCCGGGCCTCTACCTCGTCGGCGGCGGCACCCATCCGGGCTCCGGCCTGCCGGTGATCTACGAGGGCGCCCGCATCTCGGCGCGCCTGCTGATCGAGGACCTCGCCGGTGCCAAGGCCCCCGCCCTGAAGGACATCCCCGCAACCGCGCCGCTTGCGACGCAGGGCGAGGCGCGGTGATGTCGGCGGCGGGGCTACTTCGTCCCGCAGCCGATGCAGATGCCCTTCATGATCTTGTCGTCCTTGTTCATCCGCTCCGTGCGGCCCTCGCGGGTTTCGGCAGGGCCCGGTCCGGCGGCGGCGCCCGGCGGCTTGGTCTGGCCGACGGAGGTGGTGTGGGGGGCGGTCACCGTGGAGGTGGGGCCGCCGCCGGTGCCGGTCTCGGTCTGGGCGAAGGCGGGCGCGGCGGTCAGGACGAACATCGTCGCGATGATGGATCGCATCGGCATGAAAAGACTCCTCGTTTCGCGATTAACGTGCGAGCGGGGCTCGAAAGTTCCTGGTTTCTCCGATCGCGCCGCGGGGTCTCGCGTTGACCGCGTCCGGATCGGGTCTAGCTTGTCTGAAAAGGACGGCCGCAGGTCGTGCCCCGGGGAGTCGTATCGACCATGAGTAGCGGTTCCTCGGTCGCGGTGGTCGGCGGCGGGTTGGGTGGTCTGGCGGCGGCCTGCGTGGCGGCGGCGCGCGGTCACCGGGTCACGCTCTACGACAAGAACGCTTGGCTCGGCGGCAAGGCCGCGGTCCTGAACGACGGCGGTTTCCGCTTCGACATGGGGCCGACGATCCTCACCGTGCCCCGCGTCCTGGAGCGGATCTTTTCCGAGGCCGGGCGCAGCGTGCACGACGCGCTGGACCTGCGCCGGCTCGACCCGCAATGGCGCTGTTTCTTCGAGGACGGGTCGCGCATCGACTTGATCGAGAACGTCGACGCCATGGCAGCCTCAATGGACCGCTTTGCCCCCGGCGAGGGCGTCGGAGACGGCTACAGGAAGTTCCTGGCAATTTCCGAGAACCTGCACGGCGTTTCCGAAAGATTCTTCTTCTGGAAGGCGGTGCAGGACCTGTTCGACACGATCGACATCCGCGCCAACATGAACCCGTCGACCCTGCGCGACGTGCTGTCCCTGCGGATGCATTCCACCGTCGCCGGCACCATCCGCGGCAAGGTCAAGGATGCGCGGCTCGCCCAGATGCTCGACCATTTCGTCCAATATGTCGGGTCGTCCCCCTACGGCGCGCCGGCGGTGCTCTGCGCCATCGGGCACATGCAGGTCTCGGAGGGCGTCTGGTATCCGATGGGCGGCACCCGCGCGGTCGCCGAGGGACTGGCGAAGCTCGCTACCGATCTCGGCGCGACGCTGCGGCCGGCCGACGAGGTGACGGGCCTCGACATCCGCGACGGCGTGCTGCGCGGTGTCCGCACCGCGAACGGCACCACGGCCTACGACGCCGTGATCTCCAACATGGATTCCGTCCGCACCTACCGCGAGCTCGTCGGCGGCGCGGTCGGCAAGACGTATGAGAAGAAGACCTTCGAGCCGGCCTGCTCCGGCGTTGTGCTCTATCTCGGCCTGAACCGGCGCTACGAGCATCTCGGCCACCACGACTTCGTCTTCTCGCGCGATCCGGAAGAGGAGTTCGACTTCATCTACCGCAAGGGCGAGCCGGCCCCGGACCCCACCGCCTATCTCGCCGCCCCCTCCGGCACCGATCCGTCGGTGGCGCCGGACGGCGGCGAGGCGCTCTATGTCCTGGTGCACACGCCGTATCTGCGCCCGCACCACGACTGGCAAAAGATGTTTCCGGCCTATCGCCAGGTGATCCTGGACAAGCTCAAGCGCACCGGCGGCATGCCGGACCTCGAGGAGCGCATCGTGTTCGAGCGCCACCTGACGCCGCAGGACATCCACGACCGCTACCACGTGCTCAACGGCGCGATCTACGGCCTCGCCTCGCACGGCCGGATGACGGGCGCCTTCAAACCCGGCAACCGCTCGCGGGAAGTGAAGGGGCTCTATCTCGCCGGCGGCGCGGCCCATCCCGGCCCCGGCATGCCGATGGTGATGATGTCCGGCTGGATCGCCGCCGACGCCCTCGATACGGATCTGCGGGCGGGCGCGCAGCCGGATCTGCGCAGGACCGCGTGAGCCGTCTCCCCCGCCCCGTCGCCGAGCCGGTGCGCTCGGCTCGGGTCTGGCGCTTCATGACCGCGTATTTTTCGCGGTTCCTGCGCCGGCACATGAATGCCCTGCGGCTCGCCCGCTGGGGCGCGCCGCGGCGGCTCGATCACCCCGGGCCGCTGGTGGTCTATTGCAACCACCCCTCCTGGTGGGATGCGGCGACGACGATCCTGCTGGCCGACCGGCTGTTTCCGAGCCGCGCGATGTTCGCCCCCTTCGATGCCCGGATGCTCGAAAAATACGGCATCTTCCGGCGGCTCGGCGCCTTTCCGGTGGATCTCGAATCGCGGCGCGGCGCAGCGCAGTTCCTGGCCTCGGCGCGCCACGTGCTGGCCAAAGCCGAAAACATGCTCTGGCTCACCGCGCAGGGCCGGTTCTCGGACGTGCGCACACGGCCGCTCGATCTGCGCCCCGGCATCGCGCATCTGGCCGAGATCGCGCCGGACGCGCTGTTCGTGCCGCTCGCCCTCGACTACGCCTTCTGGGACGAGCGCGGGGCTGAGGCCTGCTGTGCCTTCGGCGAGCCGATCGCCGCCCGCGACCTCCTCGCCCTGACACGCCCCGAACGCCTCGCCCATCTGGAGGCGGCGCTCACCGCGACGCTCGACTATCTCTCCGCCGACGTGATGACCCGCGATCCCGCCCGCTTCTCGGCCGTGATCGAGGGCGCCCGCGGCGTCGGCGGCGTCTACGATCTCTGGCGGCGGCTCGGCGCCCTAGCCCGCGGCCGGCGCTTCGACCCCGCGCACGGCGCGAACGAGGCCGAACGGATCCCGTGATGCTGGCGCTCGCCCTCCTCTCCCTCGCCCTGGCCCTGCTGCCGGCGGTCCTTGCCGCCGTGAACCTGAGGGCGCTGGCGACGCCCGATCCGGCCCCGTCCGCGACGGGGCTCGTCTCGATCCTGATCCCGGCCCGCAACGAGGCGGCGATCATCGCGGGCACGGTGCGTGCGGCGCTGGCGAGCGAGGGCGTCGCCGTCGAGGTGCTGGTCGGCGACGACCATTCCACCGACGCCACCGCGGCGCTCGTCTCCGAGATCGCCATGGGCGACCCGCGCCTCAGGCTCGTCGCGGTGCCGGCCCTGCCCGAGGGTTGGACCGGCAAGAACAACGGCTGCGTCACCCTGGCGAAGGTCGCCGGGGGCGATCGCCTGCTCTTCATCGATGCCGACGTGACCTTGGGGCCGAACGCCGCCGCTGCCCTCTCGGCCCACGCCGCGCGGACCGGTGCGGCCCTCGTCAGCGGCGTGCCGCGTCAGGCGATGCAGACCCTCGGCGAGCGGCTGACCGTGCCGGCCATCACGTTTCTGCTTCTCGGCTTCCTGCCGGTGCCGCTGATGCGCAGGCGGCCCGACGTCTCGCTCGCCGCCGGCTGCGGGCAACTGATGATGATCGCGGCGGACGCCTACCGCCAGACCGGCGGCCACGGCGCGGTGCGGACCTCGATGCATGACGGCGTCACCCTGCCACGGGCTCTCCGGGCCGCCGGCTACCGGACCGATCTCGTCGCCGGCAGTAGCCTCGCCTCCTGCCAGATGTATCCGGGCTTCGCGCAGGCATGGGCCGGCTTTTCGAAGAACGCCCGCGAGGGCATGGCGACGCCCCGTGCCCTGCCCGTCTGGACGTTTCTGCTGTTCGGCGGCCAGATCTTGCCGTGGCTGCTGCTCGTGCTGGCACTCGCCGCCGGGCTGCCGGGCTCGGTCGCGCTGGTAGCGCTTGCCGCCGGCCTCGTCTCCCTCGGTACCCGGGCGGCGATCACGCGCGCGAGCGCCGAGCCGCTCGCGACGATTCCCCTGCACCCGCTGACGATGGCGACGGCGCTGGCGATCCAGTGGACGGCGCTGGTTCGCGAGGCCCGGGGGCGGGCGCCCGCCGCCTGGAAGGGGCGGAGCTATCCGGTCGGGCCGGGTTGAGGCGCACCCTCCCCGCCCGTCTCCGCCACGATCCAGGCCGCCGTGTCCGGGTCTGCCCCCGCCACCGGCAGGTGCAGGATGATCGGCGTCTCGTAGGGGTGTCGCGCCTTCAGCGCGGCGCCCAAGGCGTCGGCGAGGCCCTCGCGCGTCTTGAGGATCGCCACGACCTCCCGGCCACGCTCGATGGCACCCTTCCAGGCATAGACCGAGGCCATGCCGGGCAGGACGTTGACGCAGGCGCAAAGCCGCTCGCGCACCAGGTCTTCGCCGACGGCCAGCGCCGTCTCGGCATCGGCGAAGGTCGTGTAGACGAGGAGCGGGCGCTCCATGCTATGCCTCTTGGTGCAGACCCATCCCGGAGCGAGTGAGACCTCGCCCGGTCGCTGCGTCAACACGGCTCGAACGCGGATTGCTGGATTCGATGGCGGCGCGCTTCCCACGGATCGCCTTCGTCGCGAGCCCGACGCCCGATGCCCGCGAGGCGGCGGAGGCGCTGATGCGCCGCTACGACCATGTCGCGCCGGAAGAGGCCGACGTCGTGGTGGCGCTCGGCGGCGACGGCCTGATGCTGCAGGTGCTCCACCGCTTCATGGACGGCTCGAAGCCGATCTACGGCATGAACCGCGGCACCGTCGGCTTCCTCATGAACGAGTTTCGCGAGGATGGGCTGATCGAGCGGCTGGAGACGGCGCAGCGCAGCGTGATCCACCCCCTCGCCATGGTCGTCACCGACACGGAGGGGCGCACCCACGAGGCGCCGGCGATCAACGAAGTCTACATGCTGCGCCAGATGCACCAGACGGCGAAGCTGAGGATCTCGATCGACGGGCAAGTCCGGCTGCCGGAACTGATTGCCGACGGGGTGCTCGTGGCGACCCCGGCCGGTTCGACCGCCTACAATTTCTCGGTGGGCGGCCCGATCCTGCCGCTCAACGCGCAGTTGCTCGCCCTGACGCCGATCTCGTCGTTCCGGCCGCGGCGCTGGAACGGGGCCTTGCTGCCGAACTTCGCGCGCATCCACATCGAGGTGCTGGACGCCGCCCACCGGCCGGTGGCGGCGGTGGCCGACCACACCGAGTTTCGCCGGGTCCGCACCGTCGAGACCTGGCTCGACCACGCCACGGACCTCGTGCTGCTGCACGATCCCGGACACAGCCTCGACGAGCGGATCCTTCGCGAGCAGTTCGGCTGACACGAAAACGGGAGGCCGAGGGGCCTCCCGTAGAGCGCACGTGCCGCCCAACGTCGTCGCGGGGCGGCACGAATGTCATGAAGGGCGGGAAAGGCGGCGCAATCGGCCTGCCGTTCCCGAACGTTCAGTAGTCGAGAAGCAGCCCCGACGAGCCCACGGCGGCGATAACCAGCATGCTGGCGAAGGCCACGGTGACGCCGAAGGTCACGATCTTCGAAAACACCATGTTGGCTCCCGTCATGAAATCGAACGTCCCTGATATGTTGCGTTGCCCAACGAGATAGCGGGACTGCAACGCCCGCGATGCGCGCTGGCGCACATGCTAACGTGCGTTGCGGCAACGAGTTCGCTGCGACGCACCATCGCAGCCGTCATCACGCTGCACCAAACGGCCAAGCCGAATCGGGGTTGCATGCGCGTGACGCAGGTCTTTGTCTTAAACGTGCAAGCTTTTTAACCTATACATTGAAAAATTACCTACTTCATGCTTGTTTGCCGTCACTCGCCTCCCGGGACTTTCGGGGAAGCGCCGCAGGGTCGAGGGCGGTGCTTTGGGAGGCTGGGGCGATGCCCGCGTCGGTGGTCTGACCATCGCCGCCCCGGGCGGGGCATCGACGCAAGGTCTGCCCTGGTCGTGGCGGGGTCCGCCGTGGAAATGCGCCGGGCTTTGGCCGACCCGGCCTCGGCGAAACCGAGAGGCTGTCGGCGCCATCCACGACGAGGTGGCGCGCACGGAAGCAGGTGCCGGGTTAACTCTCCGGGGATGTGGGCATCCTGCTCGGCAGGAGCGCAGCGCCCGGAATTGTTGAGCGACAGGTCGACGCCACCCGAACACCATCGTGACGCAGCACCGGTCCGCGCCCTTCACGAAGGCCCGGATCGCGGGACGCCGGCGAACCGGATTCGTGTGTGATCACTGCGCGCTGCGGGTTCCGCGGCGTCCCGCGTCACCCCGTTTTTTTCGGGGTTTTGTCGATCGGGGTTTTCTTGGGCCATGCCTCCGGCGGGACACCGCGCGGGGCCGAAACCACATGCGTGGATCCGTCTCATGCGGTTTCCGGCCGAAGCGGTCGGTCCGCCCAGGGCGGCACCGGTCTCAGGCGGCGATGCGCTCGCGGTCGTCGCGGTAGCTCGCCAGGATGCTTTCGGAGATCAGGCTCTCCACCAGATCCGGGGCGTCCTGCATCTCCGGCCCGCGGGACGGGACCGTCACCAGCATGAGCGGCTGGGCCGGCTCTTCGGCGCGCTCGGCCTCGGCGCCCGAGGTCGCGCGGTCGGCCAGGAAGCGCGTCATCAGGGCGTCGGAGAGGCCGTCGAGGACGGCGGTCGCCGCCTCGGCCTGCCGGCGCTCGTGCTCGGCGCGGTAGCTCGCGATGATCGCGTCGGGCAATTCGTCGAGGACGCGGGAGAGCCGGTCCGATGCGACCGCCTCGGTGGCAAGGCTCTGCATGGGCACGGCTTCCGGCAGAAAGCCGGCGGCCTCGCGCCGTACGGCCTCGATGCGCAGGATGTCGTCCCGCTCGGCTTCGGCTGCCAGGAAACGCGCATGCGCGCGGGCCTCCTCGCGGGCGGCCTCCGCCTCGAAGCGGGCGAGGAGCGCCATCAGGCTGCGGCTCTCGGCGAAGGGCATGTCTTCGCAGGCGGTGAGCGCGCGCTCGATCATCCGGCGGGCCAGACGCGGACCCTCGATCTCGGCGCTCCCCGTCGCGGCCTCGCGCCAGGCCGACAGCGCCGCCTGGATCGCGGGCAGCAGCAGGGCCGGCAGGCCGGCGC
>NZ_VRVE01000096.1:0-14885 GCF_008040035.1 Methylobacterium sp. WL9 | reverse complement strand
ACCCTCTCGGGCGGCCAGCGCCAGCGTGTGGCCCTCGCCCGCGCTCTCGTCAGCCGGCCGGCGCTGCTGGCCCTCGACGAGCCCCTTGGGGCGCTGGACGCCCTCACCCGCATCGACATGCAGGCGATGATCGAGCGCATCCGCATCGAACAGGGTTTTACCGCGATCCTGGTGACCCACGACGTCGGCGAGGCCGTGGCGCTCGCCGACCGCATCCTGGTGATCGAGGACGGCGCGGTGGCGCTCGACGTCGACGTGGACGCCCCCCGTCCGCGCCGGCGCGGCGACCCCGACCTCGCGGCACTCGAAGGCCGCATCCTCGATCAGCTTCTCGCGCGCACTTGAGTTGGGTCGCACTGTCTGACGACGAACCGGAATCCACTTCGTCTGACAGGGCTCCAAGCGCGCCGCTCCCAAAAATCTCGGAGACACCGATGACCGCAAGCACCGACGGAAAGACCGACGTCCTCTGGTTCCTGCCGACCCATGGCGACGGCCGCTATCTCGGCGCCTCGGAAGGCGCCCGCGACGTCTCCCTCGACTACCTCCGGCAGATCGCACAGGCCTCGGACGATCTCGGCTATTACGGCGTGCTGCTGCCAACCGGCCGCTCCTGCGAGGATTCCTGGGTGATCGCCTCGGCGCTCGCCCCGCTGACCAAGCGCCTGCGCTTCCTCGTCGCCGTGCGCCCCGGCCTGCAGGAGCCGTCCGTCGCCGCGCGTATGGCCGCGACGCTGGACCGGATCTCGGACGGCCGGCTGCTCATCAACGTCGTCACCGGCGGCGACCCGGTCGAGCTCAAGGGCGACGGCGTGTTTCTCGCCCATGACGAGCGCTACGCGGTGACCGACGAGTTCCTGACAATCTGGCGGGGCCTGATGGCCGGCGAGACGGTCAGCTACGAGGGCAAGCACCTCAAATGCGAAAACGGCCGCGTGATCTTCCGGCCTGTGCAGGATCCGTATCCGCCGCTGTATTTCGGCGGCTCGTCCCCCGCCGGCATCGAGGTCGCGGCCGACCATTGCGAGGTCTACCTGACCTGGGGCGAGCCCCCGGCCGGCGTGGCGGAGAAGATCGCCAAGGCCCGCGAGGCCGCAGAGCGCCGCGGCAAGACATTCTCGTACGGGATCCGGCTGCACGTCATCGTGCGCGAGACCGAGAGCGAGGCCTGGGCGGAGGCCGAAAAGCTGATCTCGCGGCTCGACGACGCCACCATCGCCAAGGCGCAGGAGACGCTGAAGCGCCAGGATTCCGTCGGCCAGAGCCGGATGATGGCGCTGCACGGCGGCGACAAGAGCAAGCTCGTCGTCTCGCCGAACCTCTGGGCCGGCGTCGGCCTCGTCCGGGGCGGCGCGGGCACGGCTTTGGTCGGCTCGGCGACCCAAGTCGCCGACCGGATGAAGGAGTACATCGATCTCGGCATCGACCGCTTCATCCTCTCCGGCTACCCGCACCTCGAAGAGGCCTACCGCTTCGCCGAACTGGTGTTTCCGAAGCTGCCGCTGCGCACCACGACCGGAGCGCCGCGCTCGGGCGCGCCGAACAACGGCCCGTTCGGTGAGGTCATCGCCAACGACATCGTCCCGACGCGCCGCATCAGCGCGCACTGACCACCTCCGTCATTGCGAGGCGAAGCCGAAGCAATCCAGGGCCTACGCACTGACGTCGGCGTGTGCGGCCCTGGATGGCTTCGCTGCGCTCGCCAGGACGGCGAGACGACCGAAACCGACTTCACTCTCCTCACGTCGAGACCGCCCATGCCAGCTCTCGCCAAGATCCAGGCGCTCGCGCTTTCCGCGCTCGTCCTCGCGGCCCTCCTGCTCGTCCCGGCGCGGGCCGACGAAAAGACGATCCGCATCGGCTACCAGAAATACGGCACGCTGGTGCTGCTGAAGGGCCGGGCCAGCCTGGAGCCGAAGTTGAAGGCGCTCGGCTACGGCGTGACGTGGTCCGAGTTCCCCTCCGGCCCGCCGCTGCTGGAAGCGCTCAATGCCGGCGCGATCGATTTCGGCACGGCCGGCGAGACGCCGCCGATCTTCGCCCAGGCCGCGAGCGACGTGCTCACCTACGTCGCCCACGAGCCTGCCGCACCGCGCGGCGAGGCGATCCTGGTGCCGAAAGGGAGCCCGCTGCAGACGGTCGCCGACCTGCGCGGAAAGAAGGTCGCGCTGAACAAGGGCTCGAACGTGCACTACCTGCTCGTGCGCGCCCTGGAGAAGGCCGGGCTGTCGCTCAAGGACATCACGCCGACCTATGTCGCCCCGGCCGACGCACGCGCCGCCTTCGAGCGCGGGGCGGTGGACGCCTGGGTGATCTGGGACCCCTATCTCGCCGCCGCCGAAGTCTCGACCAGCGCCCGCACGCTCAGCGACGGCACCGGCCTCGTACCGAACCACCAGTTCTACCTCGCCTCGCGCGACTTCGCCGCCAAGAACGGCCCTGCGCTGGACGCCGTGATCGCGGCGATCGGCGAGGTCGACGCCTGGGCCAAGGACAATACGGATGCGGTCGCCCGCGAACTCGCCCCCTCCGTCGGCATTCCGGCCCCGATCCTGGCGGTAGCGCTCAAGCGCCAGAGCTACGGCATCCGTCCCCTCGACGAGCCGGTGATCGCCGAGCAGCAGCGCATCGCCGACACCTTCCACGGCCTCGGCCTCGTGCCGAAGGCGCCCAACATTTCCGAGGCCGTACGCAAGCCCGGCAGTTGATACCGTCGACAGGACGTCGATCCTTCGACGGTCTGTCGACGGCAAGCGCGAACGCGCGCCGCCGCCGATGCGGCGGACGCCTTCGACCGGTCACGGTCGAAGGTCACTTGCACAACAGAGACCCTCATGAACCGCCGTCACCTCGGCCGCCTCGCGGCTCTGTCGCTCGCGCTCCTCGCCACCACCGCGCCGCTGCGCGCGGAGGAGGGCGGGGTGCTGCGCATCGGCTACCAGCGCTCCTCGACGCTGGTCGCGCTGCTGCGGCAAGACGAAGGGCTGGAGAAGGCGCTGGCACCGCTCAAGGTCACGGTATCCTGGCACGAATTCACCAGCGGCCTGCCGATCATGGAGGCGCTGAACGTCGGCCAGATCGACGTCTCGGCGGACGTCGCCGACACCGTGCCGGTCTTCGCGCAGGCGGCGGGCGCAAAAATCACCTACGTCGCGCAGGAGGCGGCATCGCCCACCGCCCAGGCGATCGTCGTGGCGAAGGACTCGCCGCTGAAAAGCGTCGCCGACCTCAAGGGCCGCAAGGTCGCGGTGACCAAGGGCGCCGGCAGCCACTACCTGCTGCTCGCCGCGCTCGCCGCCGAGGGCCTGACCTTCAAGAGCATCACGCCGGCCTATCTCACCCCTGCCGACGGCCGCAGCGCGCTGGCCGGCGGCAGCGTCGACGCCTGGGTCGCCTGGGATCCGTTCCTGTCGGCGGCGCAGGATCAAGCCGGCGCGCGCATCCTCAAGGACGGCACCGGCCTCTCGCTCTACAAGCGCTACTACCTCGCCGCCGACGCCACCGTGACGAGGCAGCCCGCCGCGCTCGGCGTACTCTTCGCCAAGCTCCGCGAGACCGGCGACTGGGTCAAGGCCCATCCGGACGAGGCCGCGACCCGGCTCGCCACCCTCTGGAAGATCGAGCCGGCCGTGATCCGGCAGGCCAACGAACGCCGCAGCTACAAGGTCGAGCCGATCACCCGCGACGGACTCTCCGAGCAGCAGAAGATTGCCGACGCGTTTCGCGCCGAGGGCCTGCTCCCCCGCGCCGTCGACACCACGACGGCCCCGATCTGGGAACCGCCGGTGCGCTGACGGGCGTCGCTGGAAGGAACCGTTCGGGGCAGAGACGTCCGGCCCGGACAGGGCGCACCCTCCCATGTGGCGCGGACGCGTAGCCGGGCAGGCGCGCGGACAGGTCGGCGTGACGCTTCCGCCGAACGTCGGCCGTCACTTCGAGCGCATGACGGCACGCCCCGCCGTCCAACGCGTCCGCGAGATCCGGGGCGAAGCATGATGGCTTCGTCGGAGCGATCCCGATCGACGCGCTCCGCGGCAGAACCTCCGCACTCGGCTGCCCTGCCGATCCGCGCTTCCGAACGAACCAGGCCTGTCCTTTCGATCGCTCCGCGCGGTTCGCATGCCTGGCCCCTCGCTGCGCGGATCGAGGAACCAGCAGCCGTCCCTGGGCTTGACGCGGCATAAGCGCGTTGCGCGGAAGGTCCCTCGGGCGCTCCTTTGCGGAGCCGGGGGATCGATCAGTTCAATCCGGCATCACAGGATCCATCATGGCGAACACCAACACGACGGCAGGCCAGCGGCTGCACGTGACGCAGAACGACACGAAGTCCAACGCCAAGAAGGTCTCGACCGAGGCGCTCAACGCCCGGCTCGCGGATGGGATCGACTTGGCCTTGGCGGTCAAGCAGGCCCACTGGAACCTGAAGGGCCCGCAGTTCATCGGCATCCACCTGATGCTCGATGGATTCCGCGACGAACTCGACGACTACAACGACAAGGTTGCCGAGCGCATCACCCAGCTGGGCGGCACGGCGAGCGGCACGGCGACCGCGGTGGCGGCCGCATCGCAGCTCGCCCCGTACCCGCTCGATGCCTACGCGATCGCCGATCATCTCGCAGCGCTGATCGATCGCTATGGGGTCTACGCGAACGCGGTGCGTCAGAACATCGACGACACCGACGAGGCAGGCGATGCCGGTACGGCGGATCTCTTCACCGAGGTCTCCCGCGGCGTCGACAAGCAGCTCTGGTTCCTGGAAGCGCACGTCCAAGAACCGACCGGACAGGTCCGGGACGGCGACCACGCCGGAAAGCGCTGAGCGAGCCGTCTACCGGATCGCCGTGAGAGGAGGTGCTGCGCCAGCACCTCCCTTTTCCGCGGCAGGACGACCCCGTCATCCGTCCTGCGCGATAGCCATGGCCGCATGGGTGAGGGCGACGTGGCTGATCGCCCGCTGTGCGTTTCCGAGCATGGCACCGGTATAGGCGTCGACCTGCAACGAGGTTTTCCCCGAGGAGCGGGTTCGCTTTGCGCCGGGGCCTTCGGCGCGTCGCAAGAGCCGTGCATATGATGCACGTGCCGGGTCGGCGGGATGGAAACCACGGATCGCGTCGGAACCGTTGGACGGCGATGACTGATGTCGTTCACAGACGACTTCTTCCGGCAGGCCGGCTCCGACTCAGGGTGTGTCCCGATCCACGGCGAAGACGCCGTTCCAAGACGTGAAGACCGCGATGCTGCTCTACGATCACCCGCTCTCGTCCTATGCCCAGAAGGTCAAGATCGCCCTGCGCGAAAAGGGCGTCCCGTTCACCGCGCAGCTTCCCGACGACTTCGGGACCGGACGGACGGATGGCCCCTTCGCGACGGCCAATCCCCGGACCGAGGTCCCGGTCCTGATCGACGGCGAGACGAGGGTCTTCGACTCGACGGTGATCCTGGAATATCTCGAGGACCGTTTTCCCGAGCCGGCTCTGCTGCCCAAGGACGCTGCCGCACGCGCCTTGGCCAGGATGACGGAGGACGTCTGCGACACGCAGTACGAGGCCGTGAACTGGGGCTACGGCGAGATTCTCTGGTTCCGACGCGCCACCGGCGCGCTCGCCGGGCATCTGCGCGATCAGGCCGCCCGTCAGACGCGCGTGCTGCAGGATTGGCTCGCCGAGCGCCTCGGCACGGCCGCGTGGTTCGGCGGCGACCGCTTCGGCTGGGCGGATGCGGCCGTCGCGCCGATGGTCAACCGATCCGTCCATTACGGCATGGGACCACGGCCGGGCTCCGCCCTGGCGCTTTGGCATGCGAGGCTGTGCCGGCGTCCCGCGATCGCCGCCACCTTCGCCGAATTCGACGCGGCCGCGGCCGAGATGACTGCGGCGTCGGACCTCTACACGACGGGCGGCCGGCGCCGCGAGTACCGCGATCACCGCCTGGAATGGATGGTGAAATCCGGCGGCGTCGAGGTGGTGCTTGCCGGCCTGCGCGACCAAAACATCCGCTTCTCCTGGCCGCAGGGATCGGCGGAGTCCTGAGGCGCCGGGACGGCCGTCCGGATGTCGGGCGCGAACAGAACCCCCGCCAGGATCCGCGTCGGCGTCGTGTTCGCGGCGGCGGCGGTTCGGCTACATCATGCGCATGCGAAGGTTGAACAGCACCACGAGCGTGCCGCCCACCATCAACAGCACGATGAGGGTCGAGAACAGGATCAACTGGAGATCGTCGCGAGCCGAGCGCTTCAGATCGATGTGCAGGAAGCAGCGGACATGCACGATCGCCTGAACGAGGGCCAAGGCGTAGACGAGGCCGAGCGCCGTCGCCCCGCTCGCCCAGCGCCAATACACCAGCGCGAAGGCGAGGCAGGTCAGCAGCAGGGCGAGACCATAGCCGACGCCGTAGGTGATCAGGTCGCTTTGCCGGGACTGCGACCGGTCCTCGACCGGCGAGTCACCCACGGATCCAGACGTTGCCGCCTTGTCTTCGCGAAAGAGCACCTTCGAGGCGCCGAGCACGGCGGCGGCGCCTGCAAGCTTCAGCAGGGTCATCGCCTTGGAAGGGCGGTCCGTGGTCATCCGAGCGTTCCCTGCAGGTAGACGACGGAGAAGATCGCGATCCAGATGATGTCGAGGAAATGCCAGAACAGGCCGAGCTTCAGCAGGTTGAGCTTGACCCGGGCATCGATCCCGAACGCTGCGATCTGCGCGAGCATCACCACGATCCAGACGCAGCCGGCGGTCACGTGCAGTCCGTGCGTCGGCACGAGGGCGAAGAAGGCCGAGAGAAAGCCGCTGCGGTCCGGTGTGGCACCGTCGGACACCATCGTCGCGAAATCGCTGAGTTCGAAGCCGAGGAAGGCGATGCCGAGGCCGAGGGTGAGGCAGAGCATCGTGACGAGACCGGTTCGGCCGCGGTCGTACTTCATAGCGATCGACGCGAGCCCGAACGTCAGGCTGCTCGTGAGCAGAATCAGGGTCTCGACGAAAGCACCGCCGATCTTGAACTCGGCCGCCGGTCCCGGAGCGCCGGCCGTCGCGGCGAGCTGAGTTCCGTAGATCGCGAACAGCAGCGCGAACAGGATCGCGTCGCTCATCAGGAAGATCCAGAAGCCGTAGAGGCCGGTCTCGGCCTCGCCGGGCTCGAGGTCGTCGGAGTCGCTGAGGTTCAGCCCGACATGCCGGAGTTGCGGGCCGCTCATGCCGGCACCTCCGACGGGAAGATTTTTGCCAGACCGCGATTGGCCGTCGTGACTTCGAGCTGCCGCGGCACCGCGCCGGTCGCCCAGGCAGCGTCGCGCCAGCGACGGTCGGCAGCCGCAACCTCGGCGGCCGGGATGATGCGGTGGGTGTCGCGCACGAAGCTGCGCGCGATCACGACGGCCCACAGGCCGGCGAAGCCGAGGATCGCCAGCCACCAGATGTGCCAGACGAGGCCGAAGGCGCAGGCCGTCCCGGTCAGGCCGACGAGCGGGCCGACCCAGCTGTTCCTCGGCACCCTGATGTCGCGGTAGGGGCCGGCGGGTGCGTAGGCCTGTTCGCGCTCCTTCAGCCAATAGAATGCATCCAGCCGGTCGACCTGCGGAATCAGCGCAAAATTGTATTCGGGCGGCGGCGCTGGAACCGACCATTCGAGGCTGCGGGCATCCCAAGGGTCGCCGATAGGCACGCGGTTCTCCGCGCGATCCCGCACGCTGACCCAGAGCTGCACGAACAGGCTGACGAGACCGCCGAGCAGGAGAAGCGCGCCGACGATGGCGGCGAGGAGCCAGGGCCGGAAGTCGGGCTCGAACAAGGCCTGGCTGCGCCGCGTCATGCCGGCGAGGCCGAGCACGTAGAGCGGCATGAAGGCGAGGTAGAACCCCGCGACCCAGCACACGAAGGCGATCTTGCCCCAGCGTTCGGACAGCCGGAAGCCGAAGGCCTTCGGAAACCAGAACATGTAACCCGCGATCATGCCGTAGAGCAGGCCGGGGATGAGCATGTTGTGGAAGTGGGCGACCAGGAACACGGTGTTGTGGACCATGTAGTCGATCGGCGGGATCGCGAGCAGGATTCCGCTCAGGCCCCCGAGCACGAAGGTCAGAATGAAGGCGAGCGAAAACAGCATCGGCGCGGTGAAGCGGACCTCGCCGCGAAACATCGTCCAGATCCAGTCGTAGATCTTGACCCCTGTGGGCACCGCGATCGTCATGGTGGCGATGCCGAAGGCGGCGTTGACGTCGGCGCTCTGGCCCATCGTGAAGAAGTGGTGCAGCCAGACGGTGAAGGAGAGCACGCCGATCACCATGGTCGCCACGACGAGCGAGGTGTAGCCGTAGAGTTCCTTCGACGAAAAGGCCGAGATCACCTCCGAGTAGACGCCGAAGGCGGGCAGGATCAGGATGTAGACCTCCGGGTGGCCGAACAGCCAGAAGAGGTTCACGTAGTTCATCACGTTGCCGCCGAGGTCGTTCGTGAAGAAGTGGAAACCGAGGTAGCGATCGAGGGCGAGGAGCGCGGTGGCGAGCGTCAGCGGCGGCATCGCGAAGATCATCAGGATCGCGGTGCAGAGCGCCGTCCAGCTGAACAGCGGCATCCGCATGAGATGCATGCCGGGGCAGCGCTTCTTGTAGATCGTCGCCGCGAAGTTCAGGCCCGAGAGGGTCGTACCGAGCGAGGACAGCGTGATCGCCCAGATCCAGTAATCGGGGCCGACGCCGGGCTGGAAGGCGGTCTCCGTGAAGGGCGGGTATCCCGACCAGCCTCCGGTCGAGAATTCGCCGACGGCGAGCGAGATCATCACGAGCCCGGCCCCGCCCGCCGTCAGCATCAGGCTGATCGAGTTGAGCAGCGGGAAGGCGACGTCGCGGGCGCCGATCTGCAGCGGCACCACATAGTTGATCAGGCCCGTCAGGAACGGCATCGCCATGAAGAAGATCATGATCGTGCCGTGGGTGCTGAAGAGCTGCGCGAAGTGCTCCGGCGCGACGATGCCCGGCGCATTCACCGCGAGCGATTGCTGCGCGCGCATCAGAACCGCTTCGACCAGCGCGCGGGACAGCATGACGCCGGCCAGCACGATGTACATGATGCCGATCTTCTTGTGATCGAGGCTCGTCAGCCAGTCGCGGAAGAGCGGGCGCCACCAGCGCTTCCAGGTCAGGAGAGCCGCGAGCGCGAGCGCACCGATCACGACGAGGGCGCCGGCGAAGGCCCCGATCAGTTCGCTGACGGTTGGATTGTCCCAGGCCCGCACGAACGGAAATGCCTTCGCGTCGATCCGGCCGAGCAGGGCGTACCAGATCTCGGCGCTCATCGATGGCCCTGTGCGTGGCCGGCATGCGGGCCGGGATTGTCGAGGGTGAGAATGGCGGGGAACAGGCCCGGCGCGACCGAACCGAATCGGATCGGCTCGGCCAGGGTCGAGCGAGCCGACAATGTCTTGAAGGCGTGCCTGTCGAGGGTCTTGCCGCTCGCGCGCGCCTGCGCCAGCCACGCCGCGTAGCCGTCGGCTGTTTGCGCCAGCACCGCGAATTTCTGGTTCTGGAAGCCGATCCCGTTGAACTGCGTGTTCTCGCCGAGAAAGCGGCCCGGCTCGCTCGCGGCGAGGTTGAGCTGCGTGGTCATGCCGGCCATCGCATAGATCTGGCCGCCGAGCCGGGGCACGAAGAAGGACTGCATGACCGTGCCGCTGGTCAGGCTCAGATGGACCGGGCGCTCGGCGGGGAAAACGAGTTCGTCGACGCTGGCGACGCCCTCGTCGGGGTAGATGAACAGCCACTTCCAATCGAGCGCGACCGCCTGCACCTCGACCGGAGCCTGGGCGGAGGCGAGAGGTCTGTAGGGATCGAGCCGGTGCGTATCGCGCCAGAGGAGCACGGCCAGCACGACGACGATCAGAGCGGGCGGGATCCAGATCAGCCCCTCGAGCGGCCAGTTGAAACCCCATTGCGGGCGGTATGCGCTCTTCGTGTTCGCGAGACGGTAATGCCAGGCGAAAATCGGCGTCAGCACCAGGACCGGCCCGGCGACGAAGATCAGGATGAAACAGACGAGCAGGAACAGGCTGCGGGTCTCGTCGGCGACCGGACCGGCGGCGTTGAGAAAGCCATGATCGAGCACGCCGCAGCCGCCGAGCGGCAGCAGCGTTCCGGCGGCGAGCATCCGCGCGACCATGCGATGCGGGCCGGACGGAGCCGTGTCGGCGAACGGCGTCGCGATCCGGTCAGCCCCGTGGAGGATCTCGGCCCTGCACCATCGCCGTGATGCGGTCGGCCGTGCGCAGCGCGATGGCCTGGATCGTGAGCGAGGGATTGACGCCTCCGGTGATGAGGACAACCGAGCCGTCGCAGACCCAGAGGTTCGGACTATCCCAGGAGCGGCAATCGCCGTCCACCACCGGGGTTTTCGGGTGGTCGCCCATGCGGGCGATGCCGTAGCGGTGGTGGGTGTCGTCGCCCTGCTCCCCGATGTTTCGTCCACCGGACGCAGCCAGCGCAAGGCCCATGACGTCGATCCCGTGCCGGTTCAGGGCCCCGTCGTCGTCGCACCAGGCGATGCAGCGGGACATCGCGTCGGCCGGCTGACCGCGCGGTGAATTTCAGAACGAGGTGATCGCAGCTCTCGCGGACGTTGGCGCGCTGTTCGAGGTCGTCTGCGCCGCTTTCGTCGAGAGCAGGGAGCCGACGAAGGCGGATCGGGATCCGGCCGTCGGCAATCGCCTGCAGGACACGGCCCTGGTCGAAGGCATGACCGCGCGGCCCGAATGGCTGGGCCGGCGCGTGAACAGCCGATCCAGTTCGTGAGCAATCCGCGAAGGCCGGTCAGATTTTTCGGCGGAGGGGTAGTTGATGGGGATCGGCTTATCGGACGCCGAATTTCCCTCTGCAATCAACGTATCCTGGCGGAAGGGGTGGGACATTCCGCGCCAACTAGTAAGTTTGAACAAAATCAATATCTTAGCATTCGCTCCAGGTCGAAGCTGTAGCGTGCAACTGTAGCACTTCGAAGGCTGCAGATCGTCAGCAGCCCGGCGCGCGCAACGAGATGCCGAGGGTCGTCACAAGGGCAGGGCTGAGAACGATACGTTGAGCCGAATGGCGGCGGCACTTTTAACCATCTGCTTACCCCGAACCGCGACGTTGCCGACCTCAACCAGCGGAGAGCAGAGCATGGCCGATAGCATCGACACGGTAGGCGTCGCGGGCGAGCGCATCCGCACCATCATCGAGCGCATCGAACGCGTCGAGGAGGAGATAAAGGACCTGATGGAAGGGAAAAAGGAGATCTTCGCCGAGGCTAAAAGTGAGGGCCTGGACGTGAAGGTGCTCAAGGAAATCCTCAAACTGCGCAAGCAGGACAAGGATGAGCGCGACGAGCAGGAGACTCTACTGGAAGTCTATCTGCGGGCGATGGATGCGCCGGCCCCAGCACCAATGGCCGAGGCTGCTTAAAGGCGTTTCCAGGAGGGGCAGGCGGCAGGCCCCACCTTCGCCCCGCCGCCTGCCCGGTCGCGGGGCGCTTTCGCTTGTGACTTTAGGTCGGCGCGACAGGCACACGTTGGCGCTGCCTCCAAGGCTCTTCGACGTTGAACACCAGTCTCACGTTGAGGACCACGGAATCAGGTGCGTCGCGAATGACAACAACCATCGCACCCCCGTCCTCTCCCAGCATCGCGGGTCTCGTCGCAAACCCGCCAGCAAGACGTATCGCTTCGGCCTTTGCGGCTTCGAGATCTGGGAGTTCCTTGCCCTCGTTATCGTGGACGTGAATGCCGTCGTGAATGTCGAAAAAATAGTGAGGCATTCGTGTTTCCAAGCTGCGATATGCCCGGAAACAATTGAATGCATTATTGGTTGCGCACAATCCTGTCGTGCCAGTGTTAGGTGTGAAGCCCGACATTCACGCCTTGTGCATTTGCTCCATGAGGCCGGGAAGGTCTGGAGGCCGAGGAGCGGGGCGGCCGATGTCAGAGAAGTGGGCGTGGCACCGAGGCACGTAGTCGTTGGCCCAGCTGTCCCTCCATGGGCAATCGAACGCAATCCAAGCGAGCACCCTATCGAGCGGCGTCTCCGGGCCGTACTTCGCCGCCAAGCGGGCAAGCCGATAGCTGCCCGTCCGACGTGGGCAAAGATCGCAAGCGACCCTCACGACGACGTAGGGATAAGCGGTGAGGCAGGGAATGTCAGGCCGGTTCGGCGGCATCGTCCCGCCGCCCGCGCACGTATCCTCGGGAGATCAACCGGCTTCGCTCTCGGGCACGGCGCTCGCCTTCCATCAGGTCTGACAGCGCGTCCGTGACGGCACAGCGGAGGGCAAGCCCAGCGTCGCCATGTGCGGTTTTGAGGTAGGCGCTGACGATGGTCTCAACGGGACAGGAGACGGGCGCGTCCTCCCTCACTGGCGCGGGCATCGGCATGGCAGGTCCCTCGACCCATTTGAGAACGAAAGAGGAACACTCCACGGCGAGCTTGGTTCGGTCAACTGATGGAATTGGCGCTATCGGCTCCACTCATCGGCAAGCATGGCGACGTTGCGGGGGGGGGGGAAACAATCGCAGTTCGGTTCGTTGCAGTGCGATGGAACGACACGAAATTCTTCAATCCTGCCAACGTCTCGCAACGCACTGGCGGCTCGCGGAACGCCACTGGAAGCGCGACGGCAACGCTCAAGCCGCAAGGGCATGTGCGGAGCAGGCCGAGTGGTGTGAGCGCCGGGTAGCCCAACTGAGCGCCTGAAGGCAGCCACCACCTTTTGCCTGGAAGCCTGAAGCTGCCCGCTCGAACACGGTCATTCAACGCCTTGTTTTACCGAAAAAATGTGTGAGGGCATCGACAGATGGGCGAGGCGGATTTTCCCCCCTGGTACCCCCGGTCAAACGCGCGTCTGGTATCCTGCGCAGTTTCACGCCTGAGCGCGCGAGAGCAGTACGCTCGGCCTTCCTCACGGGCACCGGCCCGGCCACCATGTCGAGCCGGGAGATCGCCGAGCTGACGTACAAGCGCCACGACCACGTGATGGCGGATATTCGCGTGATGCTGAAGGCGCTTGGAGGAGACCCGTGTTTTCGGGGCACGTATCAGACGGCCCAAGGCAAGACGGCGCCGTGCTTCAACTTCTCGAAGCGCGAGACCATAATCCTCGTGACGGGCTACTCCATCCCCCTGCGGGCCGCCGTGGTGGACCGTTGGGCCGAGCTGGAAGCCCAGATTGCCGGGGACAGCCCGAAGGTTCCCCAGACGCGCGCCCAGGCCCTCAGACTGGCCGCGGATCAGGCCGAGCACATCGAGACCCTGGAGACGGAGAACGCCGCCATGAAGGCCGAGACGGCTCCTATGTCCGCCCCGCGCTCGCCCAACCGTTCCAATAGGGCAAGCTCCAGCGGAACGTTCCAAGAGATAGGCGCGGCAGTTCCAGAAGAATGGTATTGCATTTCGGAACGGGATGGGGCTCTATGTCATAGACCTCATTGGAACGACCCGGACCGGAACACCTCGCCATGCTCATCGGATACGCGCGCACCTCGACCCTCGAACAGGATGCCGGCCTAGAGGCTCAGGTTCGCGACCTGACGGCTCTTGGATGCGGGAAGCTGTACCAGGAACAGGTCTCCTCCGTGGCCCCTCGCAAGGCCCTTGAGGCGGCCATAGACTTCGCCCGTCAGGGGGACACGTTGGTCGTCACCAAGCTGGACCGGCTGGCCCGTAGCGTCGTCCACCTGGGCAAGATCATCGAGACGCTGGAGGCCAAGGGTGTGGCCCTGCGCATCCTGAACCTGGGCGTGGACACGGCGACCCCCACCGGGAAGCTGATGCTCAACGTCCTTGGTGGCGTAGCTCAGTTCGAACGGGAGATGATGCTGGAACGCCAGCGCGAGGGTATCGCCAAGGCCAAGGCAGAGGGCGCCTACAAGGGCCGCAAGCCGACCGCACGGGCCAAGGCGGAGGAGGTGAAGGCACTCGCCGCGGAAGGGCTCAGCATGGCCGCTATCGCCGCAAGGCTGGGGATCGGGAAGGGAAGTGTCCACCGAGCGCTCAATCCGAAGGCGGCATAGACCACACCAAGACCCATGAGGACGCCTACCGGGGCCGCAAGCCCAACCTCATCCGGGAGCAGTCCGACGCCGTCAGCGGGGCTTTAGGACAAGGCCGGGGGATGAGCAGCATCGCGGCAGCCACCGGCCTCACGCGTCAGACCATCTACCGCATCAAGGAGAATACCGCGGAGGCTGAGGCCGCTCTGGCGCGATGGTCCTGACTACCTCGTCAGAGATCAGCTCAGACGTGACTTGGCGAACCCTCTGCCACCCCGAGACGCAAACTGGCCTGTGCGATGCTGGGCTAGAACCTCCGCTTTCACACCGGAGAGGTAGCTCGTCAGTAGCCGTTGAACCTGCTTGTCTTCGCATTCGACCCAGAAGACTGCCGGCCTTACGTCCGCACCCAATGCCCGCAGAATGTCTTCCGCAGGTTGGGCTACGTTACGGTCACTAACGCTTTTCAGACGATGACTTATCGTTGGTGTCGCAATCACAATTGTTACCGGAGAGGCGGACATCTGTTAGGCCTACGCGTTCTGGAATGCTTCTATGCTGGAGCCGTGAATGCAGCTCTGCAATGACCTAACCACGGCGCCCACCCAGCCGTTCCTTCGTGATCGGCGGCAGCACGTGCACAGGGGTCGCACTGGCAGAAGCCTCACCCGGCACGTCGTCAGCGCCCATCAGCCTTGGTAGCCGTAGGGGTTTGGGCGAGGCTGACGCGGCTTGAGAGCAACTGTACAGCTTGCGGCTAGAGCCGCATCCGATCATGCTGGATCGTATGCATCGTATCCAGCGGCGGCGAGGTAGTTGCGACATTCGGCAGGGGTGAAGGCAGCGAACGCGTTCTGGATCGCCTGCCGGAGGTCGGTGACGGT